>NZ_JBFADM010000037.1:66415-82822 GCF_040641355.1 Streptomyces sp. NPDC020996 | reverse complement strand
CGGTTACATTCCGAACCCGGAAGCTAAGCCTTACAGCGCCGATGGTACTGCAGGGGGGACCCTGTGGGAGAGTAGGACGCCGCCGAACAATTCTTGAAAAAGGCCCACGCCGGAAACGGTGTGGGCCTTTTTGCCTTCCTGGTTACAGTGATCCCTATGAACTGTCTGATCCGCTCCATACGGTCCGACGAGTGGCCGGAGGCCAAGGCGCTGCGGCTGACCGCGCTCCAGGACCCGGTCGCCCGCCTGGCCTTCCTGGAGACGTACGAGGAGGCTCTGGCCAGGCCGGACTCCTACTGGCAGGAGCGGGCCGCCCGGGCCGCACACGATGCCACCGGGGCGCAGCAGATCATCGCCCAGGGGCCGGACGGCGACTGGGTCGGGACGCTGACGGTGTTGGTCGAGGAGCCGGGCACCACGGACTGGGCCGGGTTTCCCGTGGAGCGGAGGCAGGGACACATCGTCGGGGTGTACGTGCTGCCGGAATACCGGGGGATCGGGCTGACCGAGGTGCTGTTCGACGACGCGCTGGAGTGGGCGTGGCACGCCGGCGTCGAACGGGTCCGGCTGATCGTGCACGAGGACAACACACGGGCCCAGCGGTTCTACGGCAAGGTCGGCTTCAAGCCGAGCGGGCGGGTCGTGCCGCTGGAGAAGGCGCCCGGCGAGTCGGAGTTCGAGTTCGTCCTGGAGCGCTAGCGAAGGGTCATACCGGGAGTTCGTCGTGCGGCCAGCGGCTGCGGCCCTGTTCGCGGGAGCGGAGCAGGGCCAGGGTGGGCAGGCCGGCGTCGGCTCCGGTGGACAGCAGGTCCGGGAGCTGGGGAAGTGGGGCCACCGCGGCGACGTCGTCCAGGACGAGCGTCAGTGGTGGGTCGAGGCGACCGGAGGATGACCGTTCGGCCATGCGCCGGCCGCCCTCGACCACGCTGGAGACGAGGGCCGTCAGGAGCGGCATCGCGCCTGGGTTGGTCCTGGGGTCCTCGACGGATTCCCCCACGACATAGAGCGTGCCCCCTTCGTGGACGAAGGAATCCAAGGCGAGGGCATCCGCCCGGTTGGGAGTGCACGCCTCGCGGATGTTGACGGTGAAGAGGGACGACAGGGCACGGCCGGTCAGTTCCTGGGCCATGTCGCGTCGTTCGGGGTGCGCGGTGAGCGCGGCCTCGAGTTCGCCGGCGGAGCCGGGGGCCGCCTTGGGGTTCGTGCGGAGGATGCGGACCGCGTCCTGGATCTGGGTGCCCTGGGACCAGCGGTGGACGTGGCGGATGGTGCGGCCGTCGACGGCGGCGGCATGGACGTAGCTGCGCAGGAGGGTCTCCGCGGTGGCCGCCACGGCCTGGTCGAGCTTGGCCGTGGGACGGACCGGGGCGAGCATCGCCGCCGCCCGTGCCGCGGCCGTCTGCTTGTCCTCGCAGCCCGCCGTGGGGGACCAGTGGAGGCGGGCCGGGGTGTCGCAGCGGTGGGCGGGGTCGTAGAGGTGGACGGGGCCCAGTTTGGCGCGGGCGTCCTTGGTGTCCGACCAGACCGCGGGGTTGGAGGTGACCACGAGAGCGGGGCCCTCCGCGTCGCGTACCGCCTGCACCGCGGTCGCCCGGCGGGCCTCCCTCGTCGCCACGACGGCCCTGTCCCATCCGCCGGTGCCTTCGCCGCCGAACAGGGGCGGGGCGGGCGGAGGGGTGGCGGGCACGGTCGTGGGGGCCGCCGGGTGAAGGAGTTCCGCGGGGGTCGGAGCCGGGGCCGTGCGGGGCGTGGGGACCTCGTGACGTGGCGGCTGGGTGCCGTCGTACGGCCCCGGGGGCTCCTCCTCGGCCTCCGGGGGCCGAGGGGCGGCCGTCGTGGCCCTCTCGGGCGCCGTCGTGCGCTGTGCGCGCCGCTTCAGGCGGCCGGCCCGCCAGCGGGCCAGCGTGCCCATCGTGAACACGGTCAGCACGAACAGCACCATCAACTGGCCGATGAACAGGCCCCAGAAGAGCCCGTACCCGGAGAGCTGCCCGGCCGGGGTGTCCGGCCAGGCGCCCGGGATGTCGTGCGGCGCGCCGATGAGGTGGCGCATGGCGAGGGGGGTGCGGGCGAAGCGGACGCCGTCCGGCCAGGCGCCGTTCGCCAGCAGACCGGCGAGCCCGGTGGCGGTCCACACCAGCAGGGTCATGCCGAGGAGGAAGGCGATCAGGCCGATCAGCAGTCCGTCCGGGATGCCTCCCTGACCGTCCCGTCGGCCTTCGTCGGGTCTCACCACTGCCCCTCCTCGCGTCCTTACGCCACCGTGGACTCGGACGAGTCGTCGAGGTGATGCTCCACGAAGGCCGCCGCCCGCTCCTCCGCCTCCAGTTCGGCGGCGCGCAGGGCGTCGTCGGCCAGGTGGTCGCTCGACGACTCGGTCATCGCGCGGTCGGTGAACACCAGCGGGCGTTCGGTCTCGGTGATCAGGTGTTTGACGACCTGGACGTTGCCGTTGACGTCCCACACGGCGATGCCGGGGGTGAGGGTGGGGATGATCTCCACCGCCCAGCGGGGCAGGCCGAGCACCCGGCCGGTCGCTCGTGCCTCGTCCGCCTTCTGCGCGTAGATCGTCCTGGTCGACGCCATCTTCAGGATCGCCGCCGCCTCCTTCGCGGCCGCTCCGTCGACGACGTCGGACAGGTGGTGGACGACCGCCACGAAGGACAGGCCCAGGCGGCGGCCGAACTTCAGCAGCCGCTGGAACAGCTGTGCCACGAACGGGCTGTTGATGATGTGCCAGGCCTCCTCGACCAGGAAGATGCGCTTCTTCCGGTCGGGGCGGATCCAGGTGTGCTCCAGCCACACGCCGACGATCGCCATGAGGATCGGCATGGCGATGGAGTTGCGGTCGATGTGGGACAGGTCGAAGACGATCAGCGGGGCGTCGAGGTCGATGCCGACCGTCGTCGGCCCGTCGAACATGCCCCGCAGGTCGCCGTCGACGAGGCGGTCGAGGACCAGTGCCACGTCCAGGCCCCATGCCCGTACGTCTTCTATGGCGACGTTCATCGCCTCGGCGGACTCCGGTTCGGGGTGCCGCAGCTGCTCGACGATGTCCGTCAGGACGGGCTGGCGGTCGGTGATCGACTCGTTGACGTAGGCGTGCGCGACCTTCAGCGCGAAGCCGGAGCGCTCGTCGAGGCCGTGGCCCATCGCGACCTCGATGATGGTGCGCAGCAGCGCCAGCTGCCCGGTCGTCGTGATCGCCGGGTCCAGCGGGTTGAGCCGGATGCCCATGTCCAGGGCGGCCGTCGGGTCGAGCCGGATGGGGGTTATCCCCAGCTCCTCCGCGATGAGGTTCCACTCGCCCACCCCGTCCTCGCCCTGGGCGTCCAGGACGACGACCTGGCGGTCGCGGAACCGCAGCTGGCGCAGGACGTAGGTCTTCTCCAGCGCCGACTTGCCGTTGCCGGACTCGCCGAGGACGAGCCAGTGCGGGGCCGGGAGCTGCTGGCCGTACAGCTGGAAGGGGTCGTAGATGTAGCCCTTGCCGGAGTACACCTCGCGGCCGATGATCACGCCGGAGTCGCCGAGGCCGGGCGCGGCGGTCGGCAGGTAGACCGCCTGGGCCTGGCCCGTGGAGGTGCGTACCGGCAGGCGGGTCGTCTCGACCTTCCCGAATAGGAAGGACGTGAAGGCGTCGGTGAGGACGGACAGCGGATCCCGCATCTTCAGCAGCTCCTACCTTCGAATGCCGGTGGCGAACGGGAGCGTGTTCACGAAGGCGCGGTGGTGCTCGCGGTCGCACCACTCCAGCTTCAGGTACGACTTTCCGGCCGAGGCCCGGATGGTCCGCTTGTCGCGGGCCAGCGCTTCGGGGGAGCGGGAGGAGACGGTGATGTAGCCGACGAGGTTGACGCCGGCCGCGCCGCTGGCGAGGTCCTCGCCGCGCTGGTCCAGGCGGGTGTGGGCGGCCACGTCGCGCGGGTCCACGGTCCGGTTCATCTTGGCGGCGCGGGACGCCTCGGCCTCGTCGTTGGTCTTCTCGGTCAGCATGCGTTCGATGGCCACCTCGGTGGGCTCGAGATCCATCGTGACGGCGACCGTCCGGATGACGTCCGGGGTGTGGACCAGCAGCGGCGCGAGGAAGTTGACGCCGACCGGGGTCATGGGCCACTCCTTCACCCAGGCCGTGGCGTGGCACCAGGGGGCGCGGGTGGAGGACTCGCGGGTCTTGGCCTGGAGGTAGGTGGGCTCCATGGCGTCCAGCTCGGCCGGCCAGGCGTTGCGCTTGGTCATCGCCTGGATGTGGTCGATCGGGTGGTCCGGGTCGTACATGGAGTGGATCAGGGAGGCCAGACGGCTCTGGCCGAGCGGCTGGCGCACCCGGATGTCGGCCTCCTGCAGGCGCGAGCAGATGTCGGTGAGCTCGCGGGCCATGACGATGGCCAGTCCGGCGTCCCGGTCGAGCTTGCGTCCGCCGTGCGGCCGTGCCGCCCGCGCCATCGCCTGCGCCTCGGCGGCGAGTTCGCGGGTGTAGTGCATGCAGGCGACCAGGTAGGCGCGGTGCTGCTCGCTGCTGGTCGACACCATCGACTGCAGCTGGTCGTACGACTGCTGAAGCCAGGCCGGCGCCTTGTCGTCGCCGCGCACGGCGACGTCCTTGGCGTGGGCGTCGGGGTCGGCGGGGAGGGTGCGGGCGAGCATCTGCAGGCGGGTGACGAAGCCGTCGCCGTTGGCTACGTGCTTGAGGAGGGTGCCGAAGCGGTCGACGAGGGCTTCCTGGTCCTCGGAGTCGCGCAGGCCGACGCCCGGGCCCTCGATCTCGATGGCCGCGGTGACCGTGCGGCGGTCGGCGTGCAGGAGCACGGCGATCTCGTCGGGGCCGAAGGGGGCGGCCAGCCAGCTGATGCGGCCGATGCCGGGCGGCGGGCCGATCTCGACCTCGCGGCCGTCGAGGCGGGTGCCGGCCTCCACGGCGCCGGAGCGGTAGGTGGTGCCCTGCCGCAGGGTCCGCTTGTAACTGCGGTTGATCTCGAACCACTTGTAGAACGTGCGGTGCTTGTACGGCACGTAGACCGCGGCCAGCGCGAGCAGCGGGAAGCCCGTCAGCAGCACGATGCGCAGGGGCAGGACCGGGACGAGGAGCCCGCACATCATGCCGAGGAACGCGCCCACGATGATCAGCGCGATCTCGCCCGACTCGCGGTTGCGGCCGACGATCGCGTTCGGCCGGGCGCGGCCGATGAGATACGTACGGCGGGGCGTGACCGGATGGGACAGGTGGGACTCGGTCGTCAACGCCCTTCACCTCCCGTGCGGTTGGTACTGCTGTTGCGGGTGCTGCTGGCGTGCGGGGTGTTCACCGCGCTGCTGCTGGAGCGGGGCGCGGGTGCGGCGGAGGGGACAGATCCGCCGCCACCGGTCGGGGTGCGGGAGCTGTGCGCGGCGACTCCGCCGGTGGCCGGGTTGGCCGGGCGGGCGCCGCC
Organism: Streptomyces sp. NPDC020996; assembly: GCF_040641355.1. NCBI lineage: Bacteria > Bacillati > Actinomycetota > Actinomycetes > Kitasatosporales > Streptomycetaceae > Streptomyces > Streptomyces sp. NPDC020996. Next base: position 77,393 of record NZ_JBFADM010000037.1, on the reverse strand, counting down.
GGAGGCGGACTGGCCGCCGCCTCCGCCGTCGTTGGCGCGGGTGCTGTGCGTCTTGATGCCCTGGGCGACGAGGGTCGCCGGGGAGCTGATGACCGCGGCGGCCTTGCCCTCGGCGCCCTGCATGATGCGGTTGTTGCGGGAGCCGGCGATCTCGTCCCCGAAGCCCGGGACGAAGCGGTAGATCATCGCGCTGGCGAAGATGGCCAGCAGGATGATCGCGAGGCCGGAGACGACGGCGGAGAAGGAGTCGGGGCCGTCGTCGGTGGACAGCGCGCCGGCCAGCCCCAGCACTATCACGATGACCGGCTTGACCAGGATGACGGCGATCATGATGCCCGCCCAGCGGCGGACGTGGCCCCACAGGTTCTTGTCGACCAGGCCGGCGTAGACGACGGTGCCGAGGAGGGCGCCGACGTAGAGGAGGGCGGCCCGGATGACCAGCTCCAGCCACAGGACGCCCGCGGCGAGGATGCTGACCAGCGACACGACGATCAGCATGATCGGGCCGCCGCCGATGTCGTCGCCCTTGTCCAGGGCGCCGGAGAACGTGCCGAAGAACGTGTCGGTCTGGTCGCCGGTGGTCTTCGCCAGCACGTCGGTGACGCCGTCGGTCGCGGAGACGACGGTGTAGAGGATCAGCGGCGTGAACGCCGACGCCAGCACGGTCAGCCAGAGGAAGCCGATCGCCTCCGAGATGGCGGTGGTGAGCGGCACGCCGCGGACCGCCCGCTTGGCCACGGCCAGCAGCCACAGCAGCAGCGTCAGGATCGTCGACGCGGCGAAGACGACGGCGTACTGCTGAAGGAACTTGGCGTTGGTGAAGTCGACGTTCGCGGTGTCCTTCACGGCCCCGCTGAGCTTGTCGATGGTCCAGGAGGCGGCGTCGGCACAGCCCTTCCCGAGGGAGGAGAGGGGGTCGAGGGTGGAGGTGAGGCTGGGGGTGGTGGTGCTGGTGGAACCCTTTCCGCTGCCGCGTTCGCAGTAGTTCTTGGCGGGGCCGCGGATGAGGTCGCAGGGGTCATTGCTGGTCGTCGGCTTCGGCGTCGGTGCGGCGAAGGCACGAGTGGCCAGCAGGACCGCTGCGCTCTGCACGGTGACCAGAGCGGCGGTGACCTTGAGGAACGGGTGGTTAGCGCGCATACGTGAAGCCTCCGTACTCCTCAATGGCCTTCGTCATGTCGTCGGCGGTGGAGGCTTTTTGGTCGCGTCCGACCGGGACGGGTCCGTCCTTCTGCTGGAAGTCGGTGACTTTCCAGTCGTTGTCCATCCACTTCAGCTGGTAGGTGGTGGTGTACCAGCTCTCCGTGACGGGGTTGGTGGAGCTCTCACCGGACATGCCGAAGAGTGAGGTGTACCAGACCTCAACAGTGGCGCTGCTCGCGCTGGTCGCCGTCACCTTGGTTCCGACCGGGATGACGCGCGAGACGAACGTCTGCCCGTTCGGTGCACTGCCGTCTTTGCTGAGGCCGATGTTGGTCAGGAACTTCTCGTTCGAGTAGGCGCGGTCCAGATCCGCCTGCCGTGTGGCTGCCACATCGGGGGCGTAGACGGTGTCGATGATCTCGTGCCGTCTGGCCTTGTTGAACATGTCGGCCGACCCCAGCACGATGGAGTAGTTCGCCGCCGCGCTCTGGGCGCCCTGTTGGTCGTGGGCGAAGCCTGTGGGGATGTCCGAGGTCTTGGACTGGACCGGCTTCGTGCCGGTGGCTGCCGTTGCCGCCGCCTCCGGCTTGTCCTCGCCTCCGCCGTCCGAGGAGGAATCGTCGCCTCCACGGTTCGCGAAGGCGATCGCGGCGATCAGCAGGACCACCACCCCGACCACCGTGACCAGGCTCCGTGACGACCGGCCGCCGCGCCGGGCGCCCCCGTACACGTCGCCGCCGCCTCCGGGCAGCCGGGTACGGGTCTGGCCCGTGCCGCCGTAACCGCCGGAGGCCTCGTGCTCGTCTCCGAGACTCATGCCGCGTACGCCCCCTCGACGTCGTGGGCGAAGTCGTGCAGAAACACGTCAGAGTACGACGGTAGCCGTGCTGGTGGCCGCGCGGGCGCGGTGTGGTGACTCGACATCAGGGAGACGCAACCTCAGCCGGTGGGCACGACGGGTGGGTGGGGGTGCAGGGGGACCGGGCGTGCCCGGAAGGGACCGGAGGAACGGGCGGGCCGTCAGACGGCCATGCCGTACACGATGGTGAACAGCGTGCCGAGCGAGCCGATGATGAAGACGCCTGTCAGGCCCGCGATGATGAGGCCCTTGCCCTGTTCCGCGCTGAAGGTGTCGCGCAGGGCGGTGGCGCCGATGCGCTGCTTCGCGGCGCCCCATACGGCGATGCCGAGGCAGAGCAGGATGGCGACCGCCATGACCACCTCGATCATCACCTTGGCCTCGTTGCCCAGGCTGCCGAAGGGGCCCCAGTCCGGAGCGATCCCGCCGATGATGGTGTTGATGTCTCCCTTGTCGGCCGCAAAGAGCATGTAAGTCACCGCCCCTGGTGGGTAGTTCCGCAGTCCCCTGCGGGTGTGCAGAGGCCAGGCCCATTGTCGCTGACAATGTCGCCGCCGCATGTCGACTTGGCGTCATTGCTTTGCGGGTTTCGTACGAAAAGCATGGTCTGGTCACTCTGTGTATCACGGCCGGTCACGCCGGGCAATGAGGCCTGGGCGGAACCTTCGTGTGGTTCCGTCGTTGACCTTCCTTATGGCCTGGTGGGGTTTCTGACGGCTGGTCGGGTGAGATGTCCGGGACGATGGTCTCACGCGAAAGGGGCCCCGGCGTTGCGCCGAGGCCCCTTCGTGCGCGGGTGGTCAGCCGGTGAAGGCGGACACGCCCTCGGGGGTGCCCCAGCCGGTCGGGCCGTCGTACCCCGACCGGGCCGTGCACAGGTAGGCGGTGGAGCAGCTGCCGTTGTTGCCGCTGGTGACGTCGTTCAGTGCGGAGGTGCCGGCCTTGGCATAGGGGAAAGATGCCGGGTAGCTGCTGCTGGACGGCGTTCCGGCCAGGGCGTAGACGCCGGCGATGATGGGCGCCGAGGCGCTCGTGCCGCCGAAGGTGTACCAGCCGGCGGTGATGCCGTAGGAGTCGTAGACCGAGACGCCGGTGGCCGGGTCGGCGACCGCCGCCACGTCCGAGATCGTGCGCTTGGTGCAGCCGGTGTCGGTCTGCCAGCTGGGCTTGGCGTCGTAGGAGGAGCAGCCGGAGCCGGTGCCCTCGGTGCTGGACGTCTTCCAGACCGTCTCCGTCCAGCCGCGGGTGGTGGAGGACGACGTGGACAGGGCGGTGCCGCCGACGGAGGTCACGTACTTCGAGGCGGCCGGGTATTCGGCGCCGTAGCCGCTGTCGCCGGCGCTGACGGTGATGGCGACGCCGGGGTGGTTGAAGTACGCGGAGTCGTAGGAGCTGTCGGAGGAGGACTCCGAGCCGCCGTAGCTGTTGGAGACGTACTTCGCGCCGAGGGTGACCGCGCGGTTCACGGCGGTGCCGAGGTTGGCCATGGTGGCGGAGGCGGCCTCGACGAGCAGGATGTTGCAGTTCGGGCAGACGGCGGACGCCATGTCGAGGTCGAGGGAGATCTCCTCGGCCCAGCCGGAGTCCGCGGAGGGCAGGGAGGTCGTCGAGCCGGTCTGGCTGACCTTCTTGAAGCAGCCGTTGGCGGTGGTGCAGGCGGACAGGCCGTAGTACGAGCGGTACTTCGCGAGGTCGGCCTCGGCGTTCGGGTCGTCATAGGCGTCGACGATGGCGATGGTCTCGCCGGAGCCGTTGGAGGCGGCGGCGGAGGTCAGGCCGTAGGCGGACTGCAGGTCGCTCGGGCCGTAGCCGGACGGGGTGGCGGCGTCGGCGGCCTTGGGGGTGACGCCGGTCCGCTGCGCCTGCTGCTTCTGGTAGGCCGCCAGGCCGCCGGTGACGCGGAAGGAGTTGCAGGCCAGTTCGCCCTGGTGGCGGGGGGTGGAACAGGGCGTCGCGGTCCAGGTCGCCTTCGACGGGGTGGCCGTCGGGGCTGCGTCGGCCTGGGTGGCGGCACCGAAGCCGGTGAGCAGCAGGGCGGCCGTGGCCACCGCGGCCGTGCCCAGACGGCGCCAACCGCTGTGCGCGGGCAATCTGCTGGGGGGAGTGGAACGCATCGTGCAGCCTCCTGGTGTTCCGGGTCGGAGTGAACAGGGGCGGTGCGGGTGCGAGGCCGTCGGTACGGGGTCCCCGACGGCGGGCGGCGGCCCGCCGAGAACCCTGACTTGTTGAGTACGCGACAACAAGACCGGTTGTGGAATCCTGACGTCCGCATTACGAAGAGAGTCGCGGGCTTACCCGGCGATGACGGGGTGATGGCGGGGCGATGGCCGCGGCTTGACCGGACGCACAGGTGGCCCACAGTGGGTCCGCGGGGCGGAGGCGGCGTGGATCGTCATGGAGGCGGGGGTGCGGTCATGTGGAGGAGGGGTTGCCGGAAGTGCGGGAGGGCGGCTTCCGCCAGGCGTCGGTGCCCGCGGCCTGCGGGGACGGGAAGCCGCCGTGGGCCGGGTGCCGGCCGGGCGGACCGGCGTGAGGAGAGGCGGGCGAGGGCGGGCGCCGGTACCGTGGAGGGGACGCCGGGTGTCCCGGCGACGCCGTTCGTGCAGGTGGTTTCGTACAGCCGGTGAGACGGAGGGACGAGAGGCAGCCGCCATGACCGTGTCGCCGGAGCGCAAGCCCGCCTCCCGTACGGCCGGCCCCGTGTGCCTGGCCGTCATGCTGCTCGTGCCGGCTCTCACCTCCGCCTCCCTCGCCGCCGCCGACGACGGCCCCGGGCCCCTCGGCGTCACCGCGGTGGTGCCCGCCACGGCGAGCAGCGCGCGGGTCGGGGCCCTGTTCGGCGCCGACGGGCACTTCTGCACCGCCTCCGTCGTGCGCAGCCCGGACCGCGACCTCATAGTCACCGCCGCGCACTGTCTGGGCGGGGGCGGCGACCTGACCTTCGTACCCGGCTACCGGGACGGCGCGGCCCCCTACGGGGTCTGGCGCGTACGCGAGCGGTTCGTGCCCGGGGGGTGGAGCGAGGGGCGTGACGAGGACAGCGACGTCGGCTTCGCCGTCCTGGAGGACCAGGGGGGCCGGGGCGTCGAGGACGTCGTCGGCGGGAACCGGTTCACCACCGGGACGGCGACCGGGGCCACCCCCGTGACCGTCACCGGGTATCCCAACGCCCGCGAGGTCCCCGTCGCCTGCACCCAGCGGCCTGTCCCGTACGGCCGCACCCAGCAGCGCATCGAGTGCCCCGACCTCACCGGCGGCACCAGCGGCAGCCCGTGGGTGGACGGCGACGACCGGGTCGTCGGCGTCCTCGGCGGCCACGAGCGGGGCGGGTCGACCGCCGACGTCTCCTACAGCGCGGTGCTCGGCGCGGAGGCCGCCGAGCTGTACCGGGAGGCGTCCGGCCGGCTTTGAGGGTCTACGGGGGACTTCAGCCCCTTCAGCCTGCGGAGTTCTTCAGAGCCCCTCCAGGGCCCTCCAGGGCCCTCCAGAGCCCCTCCAGAGCCCTCCAGAGCCCTCAGGGGTCCATCGCTGGCCCACGGTTCTCCTTCCGTTCCTCCCTCCGTTTCTCCTTCCCGTGATCACCCCGGATCGCCGGACCCGCCCCTACACTGACGTGGGCGACGGACTCCCGGACGGTGAGGGGCGGTTGACGGTGCGTAAGGCATGGATCGTGGCGACCGTTACGGTCGGCTCCGCGCTGTCCTTCGTGATGCTGCTCGTCGTCGGGGTGTACGTCGTCGCCGGCAACCTGACGGGCGGCGTCGGCGGCGACACCAAGGCCCTCGCCAAGGGGGCCGTGCCCGCGGCCTACTCGGACATCGTGCAGAAGTGGGGCGACCTGTGCCCCGCCATCAACCCCGCCCTGCTCGCCGCCCAGCTCTACCAGGAGAGCGGCTTCAACCCCAACGCCAGGAGCGCCGCCGCGGCGGAGGGGATAGCGCAGTTCATCCCCGGGACCTGGGCCACGCACGGCATCGACGGCAACGGCGACGGCAAGCGGGACGTGTGGGACCCCGAGGACGCGATCCCGTCGGCGGCGTCGTACGACTGCAAACTCGCCTCGTACGTGAAGGACGTACCCGGCAACCTGACCGAGAACATGCTGGCCTCGTACAACGCCGGGGCCTACGCGGTGATCAAGTACGGGGGCGTGCCGCCGTACGCGGAGACCCGGAACTACGTCAAGACGATCACGACGCTCGAGGAGAGCTTCGCCGCGCCCGTCAGCCGGGTCGATCCGTCCGAGCAGGCGGCCGGGGCCATCGCCTACGCGCAGAAGAAGCTCGGCACGCCCTACCTGTGGGGCGGCGAGGGAACCGCCGCCGACGGCGGGCGTTTTGACTGCTCGGGACTGACGAAGGCGGCGTACGCGAGCGTCGGCGTCACCCTGCCGCGGGTCGCCAACGACCAGTACAACGCCGGGCCGCACCCCGCGCGGGACGAACTGCTGCCGGGGGACCTGGTGTTCTTCTCGGACGACCTCACCGACTCGCGCGCCATCCGGCACGTGGGAATCTATGTGGGCGGCGGTTATATGATCGACGCCCCGCGCACGGGCGCGGTGATCCGGTTCGATCCCATCGACACCCCGGACTACTTCGGGGCCACCCGGGTCACCGAGGATGGCGCGAAAGCGCTGCCCACCACGGTGTGAACCGAGCGTGAACCCACCCCCTGAGCTGCGACGATGAGTCTCTCTTCGATAACGTCTGCGTGATCATTCGGTGGAGGGTGGAACGTATCGACGGGGGCCGTGCGTTCCTGTTGGCGTAGCCGGACCACGGGGGTGGCAGGAGCGGCGTGCGCAAGGGCGCGCCGGGAGAGACGACGAAGGGGCCGCAGCACCATGGCTGGACTCGCCGAATCCGGGTCGAACCCCGACGTCGACCTGCTCTACGACATCAACGGGCTGGCCAAGGACGCCCCGCACTGGTTCGACCGCCTCATGGAGTACGTCGGGGAGTACGGGCTGCTGCTCGCCATGGTGCTCCTGGTGCTGTGGTGCTGGTGGTCGGTGCGCCGGCGGGGTGCCGAGGACGCGGCGTCGTCCGTGGCCGCGCTGGTGTGGGCGCCGCTGGCGGCCGGGATCGCGGTCCTGGTGAACGTGCCGATACGGGGGTTCGTCGAGCGGCCCCGGCCCTTCCTGCAGCACCAGGGGCTGGACGTCCTGGTCTCCGGCAAGACCGACTACTCCTTCGTCAGCGACCACGCGACGATCACCATGGCGATGGGCGTCGGACTCTTCGTCGCCAACCGGAAGTTCGGGCTCGTCGGGATAGGGCTGGCGCTGCTGGAAGGGTTCTGCCGGGTCTACATGGGCGTGCACTACCCGACGGACGTCGTGGGCGGGTTCGCGCTCGGCACGGCGGTGGCCCTGCTGCTGCTGCCGCTGGCGATGGCCCTGCTGACGCCGTTGATGAAGGCGGTGGAGCGGTCGCCGCGCGCCGGGCTGCTGATCCGGGCCCGGGGCGGTTCCCGCGTGGGCCGGGACGCGGTGCTCGCCGGGACCCGCGAGGGGGCCGTGGGCTCCGAGGAACGGGACCTGGCCGCGTAACGGCCGACGACGCCGTCGCCAGGCGACCCGCGGGCCGCACAGGCGGCACGACCAGCCGCCCGCGCAGGCGGCCGACGCGGCCGACGCGGCCGACGCGGCCGTCTGCGGGCGGGCCCCGCAGCGCCGGCCCAGGTGACTACAGCGCCTGCGGGTAGGTGAAGAAGCGGTTCGGGTCGTACTGCTTCTTCAGCTGGGTCAGGCGCGTGACCGCGTCCCCGTAGTACGCCTGGCGCCAGTTCGTCAGCGTCGGGTCGGTGTAGTTCTGGTACGCCGCTCCGGACGCGTACGGCTTCATCGCGTCGTGGGCCGACGCCAGCCAGGAACGCGCCGTCGTGCCCGAGCCGCTCGCCGGCCAGGACGCGATGTACTGGGCCAGCATCCGGGAGCGGCGGTGGACGAAGGCGGTCGCCGTGGGCGAGACGCGGTTGACCGCGCCGCCCAGTGCCGTCAGGGCGATGCTGCCGGAGCCGCCGCGCACCGAGGTCAGCTGCGCGAGCAGGGTGCGCACGCCCGCGGAGGAGAGCGAGCGGTCGAAGAAGTCGGAACGCGCCGCGTACGTCTCCCTCTTCAGCGCGCCCCGCGGGTCGCGTCCCGGCGTCGAGCCGGGCAGGTGGCACTGGGCCTGGGTGGAGAAGGAGGAGCAGCCGGCGTACAGCTCCATGGACTCCTCGTAGCCCCGGCGGTGCAGGGAGACGCCCGACGCCGGGGCGCCCACCCGGTCGGCGAGGCGGTCCACCGCGTTCTGCAGTTCGCCGTAGGTGCCGAGGGAGAAGGCGGCGACGGAGACGGCCGGGGTGGAGCCCGGGGTGTTCGACAGGTGCAGGGAGGACCAGATCTCGTCCGGCTGGCCCGGGCCCCACTCCTGCCAGGCCGCGACCACCGCGGCCGCCTTCGCCCACGGCCAGGTCAGATAGCCCGTCACGGCCTGCGGGGCCGGGTGGGTGCGGAAGCGCAGCTCCGTCACCACGCCGAAGTTGCCGTTGCCCGCGCCGCGCAGGGCCCAGAAGAGGTCCTTGTTCTCCTGGGCGTCGGCGGTCAGCTGCCTGCCGTCCGCCGTGATCAGCGTGGCCCCGGTGAGGCTGTCGCAGGTCAGTCCGTAGGCGCGGGAGACCACGCCGTGGCCGCCGCCGAGCACCAGGCCGGAGACGCCCACCGTGGGGCACGACCCGGCGGGTATGGTCGCGCCCTTCGCGGCGAGCGCCCGGTAGACGTCGATCAGTTTGGCGCCGGCGCCGACGACCGCCTCGCCGCCGCTCGCCCGTACGCCGCTCAGCTTCGAGACGTCGACGATCAGCCTGCCGTTGCCGGAGGACCAGCCCGCGTAGGAGTGGCCGCCGTTGCGGATCGCGACGCGGACGCCGTGGGAGCGGGCGTACGCCAGTGTCGTGCGGATGTCGTCGGCGTGCGCGACGTAGGCCACCGCGGCGGGCTTCAGGCCGTCGAAGCGGGTGTTGTACAGCTGGTGCGCGGTGGCCCACCGCGCCTCTCCCGGCCGGACCAGCACGCCGTCCAGGTCACGGGCGAGGGCGGACCAGCTCGCGGCGGTGGCCGGGGCGTGGCCGGCCGGCACCGGCAGGAAGCCGGAGGAGGACGCCGAGACGGTGCGGGTCGAGGCCTCCGCGGGGCCGCCGCCGCTGCACCCGGCCGTCGCGACCGCCGCGAGCGCGGCCGCGCCGCCCGATATGAACGTACGCCGTTCCATGTAGTGCCTCCTGTCGGCTCTCCTGGAACGAGACGGCCCATCGGCTCCCCGGGTTCCAGCGGCCGGCGATCCGTTCGACTGCGGTCGGCATTCCGTAGGGGATGCGGTCGGCGATCCGTACGGGACGCGCGGTCGGCATTCCGTACGGGACGCGGTCGGCGATCCGTACGGGACGCGCGGTCGGTAATCCGTACGGGACGCGGTCGGCGATCCGTACCGGACATCGCACGCGCGTGCGGGCGCGCGGTCCCCGGCCCGCCGTCACCGGAATCTGTGTGTGCCCTCCTCGTAAGCGTTCCGTGACCTAACCACACCGTCTGCAGGGGTTCACCTTGCGTTCATTTACGGCCATAGGCGCCTTCACCTGTTCTGCCTAATTTCGGCCTTACGCGATGCGGGGCGTCCGTCGCAGGACGCGTCCACATCACCCAGTCTTCGCACGCCGCCGGGTTCAGGTCGGCGGCTCCTGGAAGGAACTCCCTCAAGTGAAGCTTCAGCGCATGAACCGGCGGGCCCTCGCTCTCGGTGCTCTCGCCGTCTCCGGCGCCCTGGCCCTCACGGCGTGCGGCTCGGACGACACCGGTGGCGGCAAGGACGGCGGCAAGAGCGCCTCCTCGACCGCGGGCGCCTCCTCGATCAAGTGCGACGACGCCAAGGGGCAGCTGCTTTCCGACGGCTCCTCTGCGCAGAAGAACGCGATCGACGCCTGGGTGAAGAACTTCTCGCAGGCGTGTGGCGTGCAGATCAACTACAAGGCGGGCGGCTCCGGCGCCGGCGTCACCGCCTTCACGCAGGGTCAGATCGCCTGGGCCGGTTCCGACTCCGCGCTGAAGCCCGAAGAGGTCGCCGCCTCCAAGAAGGTCTGCTCCGGCGGCCAGGGCATCGACCTGCCGATGGTCGGCGGCCCGATCGCGGTCGGCTACAACCTGTCCGGCGTGGACAACCTGGTGCTGGACGCCCCGACCCTCGCCAAGATCTTCGACAGCAAGATCACCAAGTGGAACGACGCGGCGATCAAGAAGCTGAACCCCGACGCGAAGCTTCCCGACCTCAAGATCCAGGCGTTCCACCGCTCGGACGAGTCCGGCACCACGGACAACTTCACCAAGTACCTGATCGCCGCCGCTCCGGACAACTGGAAGTACGAGGGCGGCAAGGCCTGGCAGGCCAAGGGCGGCCAGTCCGCCGCGCAGTCCTCCGGCGTGGCCCAGCAGGTCAAGCAGACCAACGGCGCCATCGGCTACTTCGAGCTGTCCTACGTCGGTGACGGCGTCAAGGCCGTCAGCATCGACACCGGCGCCAGCGCCCCGGTCGCGCCCAGCAGCGACAGCGCCACCAAGGCGATCGCGGACGCCAAGGTCGTCGGCACCGGCAAGGACCTCTCGCTGCAGCTGAACTACGCGACCAAGGCCGAGGGCGCCTACCCGATCACCCTGGTCACCTACGAGATCGTCTGCGACAAGGGCACCAAGGCCGACGCTCTGCCGAACGTCAAGTCCTTCCTGCGCTACATCGCCTCCGAGGACGGCCAGGGCATGCTGACCGACCTCAAGTACGCCCCCATCCCCGCCGACATCATCACCAAGGTCCGCACCACCATCGAGGGCCTGAGCTGATCCGAGTGCGGTCCGGCCCGGCGCAGCCAGGCCAGCTTCCGGTCGACGGCCGAGGGCGCGAGGGCGCGGACCTGCTGGCGCAGCTGGGACCCGTCCACGGCGTC
>NZ_JBFADM010000037.1:0-66405 GCF_040641355.1 Streptomyces sp. NPDC020996 | reverse complement strand
GGTTGCGCTTATTGGCGCCCCCCCACCCTCGTGGGCGTGTGCTTAGGCGGGGGCGGCCCGGCCCGGTCACCCGGGCCGGACCGCACCGTCCGGTGCACCGCCGCCAGGAGCCGCACACCGAGTACGGCTCCGCAGAGCCGCACATCGCGTGCGGGTCCGCAGACCGGAGAACCCGATGGACATAACCACACAGAACACCCAGGCACCTCCTCCCGTATCCCAGCAGAACGAGGCCGAGCAGAAGCGCGCGGCCCGCGCCGCCACCCGGCCCGGTGACCGGATCTTCCTCGGTCTGTCCCGTGGGTCGGGCATCCTGCTGCTGGTGATCATGGCCGCGATCGCGGTCTTCCTCACCTACCGGGCCACCCTCGCGATCAGCAAGGACGAGGGCAACTTCCTCACCACCTTCGAGTGGAACACCAACCTGATCCCGCCGAAGTTCGGCATCGCCGTGCTGGCGTTCGGCACGGTGGTCTCCTCGGTCATCGCGATGGCGCTCGCGGTGCCGATCGCGGTCGCCATCGCGCTGTTCCTCACGCACTACGCCCCGCGCCGGCTGCGCAACCCGATCGCCTACGTGATCGACCTGCTCGCCGCCGTGCCGTCCATCGTCTACGGCCTGTGGGGCGCGCTGATCCTCGTCCCGAACATGAACGGCCTCTTCGGCTGGCTGAACGACTTCTTCGGCTGGACCGGAGTCTTCTCCTGGGACGGCGGCGCCCCCCGCTCGATGCTCACCGTGGGCATCCTGCTCGCGATCATGATCCTGCCGATCATCACCAATGTGAGCCGCGAGGTCTTCCGCCAGGTCCCGCAGATGCACGAGGAGGCGGCCCTCGCCCTCGGCGCCACGCGCTGGGAGGTGGTCCGCATGGCCGTGTTGCCCTTCGGCCGCTCCGGTGTGATCTCCGCCTCGATGCTCGGCCTCGGCCGCGCGCTCGGCGAGACGATGGCCGTCGCCACCGTGCTCTCCCCGGACTTCCTGATCCACGGCAGCCTGCTCAACCCGGGCGGCGGCACCTTCGCCCAGAACATCGCCTCCAAGTTCGGTGAGGCGACGGAGCAGGGCCGGGACGCGCTCATCGCCTCCGGTCTGGTCCTGTTCGTCATCACCCTGCTGGTCAACGGCGCGGCGCGCATGATCATCGCCCGCCGCAAGGAGTACTCGGGGGCCAACGCATGAGCCACGCCGCCATCGCCGACAAGCGCCCCAGCACCCTGCGCGGCGCCAGCCTGCCGAAGTGGTTCCCGTGGGCGGTCGCCGCCGGGTCGGCCGCCGTCGGCATCGGCATCAGCGCCGCCGCCGGACTGCACAGCAGCATCCAGTGGGCCCTGATCGCCGCGATCCTCTTCGTCCTCGGCACGTACAGCATCGCCGCCCGCGTCGAGGGCCGCCGCCAGGCCAAGGACCGCATCGCCACCGCCCTGGTCTGGGTGGCCTTCCTGCTCGCCGTGGTGCCGCTGGTCTCCCTGGTGTGGACGACCCTCTCCCGCGGGGTGAAGGTCCTCGACGTCTACTTCCTGACCCACTCCATGGGCGTCGTCACCGACGCCGAGCCCGGCGGCGGCATCTACCACGCCATCGTCGGCAGCCTGGAGCAGGTCGGCCTCGCCACCCTGATGGCCGCGCCGATCGGCATCCTCACCGCGATCTACCTGGTCGAGTACGGGCGCGGCAACCTCGCCCGCGCCGTCACCTTCTTCGTCGACGTGATGACCGGCATCCCGTCGATCGTCGCCGGTCTGTTCATCCTCAGCCTCATGCTGATCTTCGACATGCAGCCGTTCGGCTTCGCCGGCTCGCTGGCGCTGGCCATCCTGATGATGCCGGTGGTCGTGCGCTCCACCGAGGAGATGCTCAAGCTCGTCCCGAACGAGCTGCGCGAGGCGTCCCTCGCGCTCGGCATCCCGAAGTGGCGCACCATCCTGAAGGTCGTCCTGCCGACCTCGATCGGCGGCATCACGACCGGCGTCATGCTGGCGATCGCCCGTATCGCGGGCGAGACCGCGCCGGTGCTGCTGCTGGTGTGGGGCAACTCGTTCATCAACACGAACCCCTTCGAGGGCGCGCAGCAGGCGCTGCCGCTCTACATCTACCAGCAGTACGCCAACAGCTCGGGTTCGACGGCGGCGTACGACAGGGCGTGGGCGGCCTCGCTCACGCTGATCGCCTTCGTGATGATCCTCAACCTGGTGGCCCGCGGCATCGCCCGCTGGAAGGCCCCGCAGACCGGTCGCTGACGCGGCCAACCGGCGACTGAAGACTGATGGAAGTGAAGTAGTCATGGCCAAGCGAATCGACGTGAGCGGGCTCACCGCCTACTACGGCTCCCACAAGGCGATCGAGGACATCTCGATGACGGTCGAACCGCGTTCGGTGACGGCCTTCATCGGCCCCTCCGGCTGCGGCAAGTCGACGTTCCTGCGCACCCTCAACCGGATGCACGAGGTCACCTCGGGCGGCCGCGTCGAGGGCAAGGTGATGCTGGACGACGAGGACCTGTACGGCGCCGGCGTCGACCCGGTGTCGGTGCGCCGCGAGGTCGGCATGGTGTTCCAGCGCCCGAACCCGTTCCCCACGATGTCGATCTTCGACAACGTGGCCGCGGGCCTGCGCCTGAACGGCAGCCACAAGAAGAGCGAGCTGAACGACGTCGTCGAGAAGTCGCTCAAGGGCGCCAACCTCTGGAACGAGGTCAAGGACCGCCTCAACAAGCCCGGTTCGGGCCTGTCCGGCGGTCAGCAGCAGCGTCTGTGCATCGCCCGCGCGATCGCGGTCGAGCCGAAGGTGCTGCTGATGGACGAGCCCTGCTCGGCCCTCGACCCGATCTCCACCCTCGCCATCGAGGACCTGATCGGCGAGCTGAAGGAGCGCTTCACGATCGTCATCGTGACGCACAACATGCAGCAGGCGGCGCGCGTCTCGGACCGTACGGCCTTCTTCAACCTCTCGGCCGTCGGCCAGCCCGGCAGGCTGATCGAGATCGACGACACCGAGCGCATCTTCTCCAACCCGTCCGTCCAGGCGACCGAGGACTACATCTCCGGCCGCTTCGGCTAGACCGGCCCGGCAGGCCGCCACCGAGGCCGCCACCGAGACGCCTCGCGGTGCTGCATGGCGGTGCCACCGTGAGGACGATGAAGGGCCCGCCCCCGGCAGGGGGGCGGGCCCGCGTCGTCGGTGCGGTTCCGGCCTAAGACGGCGACGGCGCCGCTCACAGGACGGCGAGGTCGATGAGTGCGAAGGCGCCCGCCGCCACCAGCGCGGCCGCCGGCATGGTGATGAACCAGCCCATGACGATGTTCTTGGCGACGCCCCAGCGCACGGCGTTCACGCGCTTCGTGGCGCCGACGCCCATGATGGCCGAGGTGATCACGTGGGTCGTCGAGATCGGGGCCTTGAACAGGAACGCGGTGGTGAACATGATCGACGCGCCGGTGGTCTCCGCGGCGAAGCCCTGCGGCGGGTCCAGTTCGATGATCTTCCGGCCCAGGGTGCGCATGATGCGCCAGCCGCCCGCGTAGGTGCCCAGGGACAGCATCAGGGCGCAGACGATCTTCACCCACACCGGGATCGGGTCGCCGAACGTCTCGTGGCCGGAAATGACCAGTGCCATCACCACGACGCCCATGGTCTTCTGCGCGTCCTGCAGACCGTGACCGAGGGCCATGCCGGCCGCCGAGACGGTCTGCGCTATGCGGAAGCCGCGCTTGGCCTTGTGCGGGTTGGTCCCGCGGAAGATCCACATGATCGTGGCCATGACCAGGTAGCCGACGACCAGGCCGACCACCGGGGACAGGAACATCGGGATGACGACCTTGTCCAGGACGCCGTTCCAGTGCACGGTCGTGCTGCCCGCGAGCGCCGCGCCCACCATGCCGCCGAACAGCGCGTGGGACGAGGAGGAGGGCAGGCCGAAGTACCAGGTGATCAGGTTCCAGGTGATCGCGCCGACGAGCGCGGCGAACAGGATGCCCATCCCCTTGGAGCCTTCGGGCGTCGCGATCAGCCCCTCGCTGACGGTCTTGGCGACCCCGCTGCCGAGGAAGGCGCCGGCGAGGTTCATCACCGCGGCCATGGCGAGGGCGGCCCGCGGGGTCAGCGCCCGCGTCGACACGGACGTAGCGATCGCGTTCGCCGAGTCGTGGAAGCCGTTGGTGTACGTGAAGAAGAGCGCGACCGCGATGGTCACGACCAGGGCGAGGGTGTCCATGAGGGGCTCAGGACTCCTTGACGGCGATGGTCTCCACCGTGTTCGCCACGTGCTCGAACGCGTCGGCGGCCTCTTCCAGCACGTCGACGATCTGCTTGAGCTTGAGCACCTCGATGGCCTCGTACTTGCCGTTGAAGAGGTGGGCCAGCAGCTTGCGGTGGATCTGGTCGGCCTGGTTCTCGAGGCGGTTGACCTCGATCCAGTACTCGGTCAGGTTGTCCATCGTGCGCAGGTTCGGCATGGCCTCGGCGGTGAGCTCCGCCGCCCGCGCCAGCACCTCGATCTGCTGCTCGACGCCCTTCGGCAGTTCCTCGATGTTGTAGAGGACGACCAGGTCGACGGCCTCCTCCATGAAGTCCATGATGTCGTCGAGGGAGGAGGCGAGGGAGTAGATGTCCTCGCGGTCGAAGGGCGTGATGAAGGAGGAGTTCAACTGGTGGAAGATCGCGTGGGTGGCGTCGTCACCGGCGTGTTCCGCGGCCCGCATACGCTCTGCGATCTCGGCCCGGGCGGAGGTGTCCGCCCCGAGCAGTTCCATCAGGAGCTTCGAGCCCGTGACGATGTTGTCCGCGGAAGCGGCGAACATGTCGTAGAAGCTCGTCTCCCTGGGGGTCAGACGAAAGCGCACAAGGGGTCCTCGGGGTGCATCGGTTTCGGTCAGGCTGATGCTAAGTGCATCATCCGGCCACGACTACGGGCCGTCCCCAGTGTCGCCCATCGGACATAGTGATCAGCAAGGGGGCGGACCAAGACCCGTTTACCCGCGAAATTCGGTATCATATACCCGCCAGGGGTATATCCGTCGAACGGGAGGACGCGATGACGACCACTGAGGCCGGCGCGGCGGCGCCTTCCGGCGACGGCGGGCATCCGGTCACGCACGGTTACCACAAGCAGAAGGACGAGCACCTCAAGCGCCTGCGCCGCATCGAGGGGCAGATCCGCGGCCTGCAGCGGATGGTCGACGAGGACGTCTACTGCATCGACATACTGACCCAGGTCTCCGCCTCCACCAAGGCGCTGCAGTCCTTCGCCCTGCAACTGCTGGAGGAGCACCTGCGCCACTGCGTCGCGGACGCGGCCCTGCGGGGCGGTGACGAGATCGACGCGAAGGTGGAGGAGGCGACGAAGGCGATCACCCGGCTGCTGCGCACCTGAGCGGACCGGCCGGGACGCGCGTCACCCGCCGCAGGCGGCGTCGCGTTCCTCGGTGACCCGCAGCACCTCGTCGATGCTCTCCAGGCTGAGCCGGTCCTCGCCCGTGGCGGAGGCCGCGATGATCAGCTCGCCGCACAGCTCGATCTCGGCGAGGGCCACGTGGTCCTGAACCGCCCCACCGCCGACCGGAGCCACGTGCGTCACCTCTTCTCTGCCGTCACCGGCTTCCTAGAGTAGGGAGCGGCCTACGCACCGCGCATGGCACGGACGGGCTAGTTCTCACGTCCCTCGCGCCTCCTCACGCGGGACCCCGCTCCTCGGCGATCTTGCCGGCGTAGATGTCCCGGGACTTCGGCAGACGCACCTCGGCCGGGGCCCCGAAGCCGTACAGCAGCGTCGTCGAGGACACCGCGACGGTGCCCCGCCGCTGCGCGTTGACGAAGCTGAACCGGTGCCGGACCTTGCGGACGCGGCCCTCGTCGTCGAGGTAGACGTCGAACGGCACCTCGGCGGTGGCGAACCCCTTCGCGGCCGCCGCGAGCGCGGCGCGCACCCCGCGCGGGGCGCCCTTCGCCGCCGCGGCGAGGTCGGCGGTGCCCCGGTAGTGCCGCACCGCGATCCCGGCGACCTCGGTGCGGCCCAGGTAGGCCGCCGTGCGCGTGCCGCGCAGCAGCTCCGCCGCGGCGTACGGGTCGGTGGCGCCGCCGGTCACCAGGTTCCCGTCGGAGAGCGTCGCGGTGTCCACCCGCACCCATTTGTCGGCGGGCACGCCGGCGCCCCGGTTCTTCATGAACAGCGCGCCGGGCGCGAGGAGTTCGGTGATCGGCCGGTGCGGGGTGGCGCCGGCCGGGTCCGCCGGCAGCTGCAGCGTCAGCCGGCCGAGCCGCCTGCGGAAGTCGTACACGCCCTCGCCGCGGATGGTGACACGGGTGCCGCCGGTGGCCATCTCCATCGACGTACGGGCCTTCGAACTGCCCGCGTCCACCAGGGTGTCGGCGGAGCGCCGCACGACTGCGGCCGGGTCGGCCGCGGCCGCGCCGTCCGCGGCGGCGCCGGTGCCCGCGCAGCCGCTCGCCCCCACGCACGCCCAGACCACGAGCCCGGCCGCCACGACCGTCCGCCTGTGCTGCAGCTCCCCCATCGCCTGCCTACCCCCAGCCGGTGCGTGCGTCTCGGGCCTCCTGTCGTCCGGTTAACGACGAGTAGGGAAGCCCGTCACGCGTGCGGTGGCCGTTCACCTCGGCTGGGTAACGTTGTCGGTGTGGCGCAGCAGGAACATCGCACGACGACCGTCGACCAGGGCCGTTTCTGTGTCGCCCGGTGCAGCTGCGGCTGGCGCGGCCCGGCCCGCAGAGCCCGCAGCCTGGCCCGCACGGACGCCGAAGGGCACGCGGAGACGGCGGGCGACTCGTCCTAGCGGAGGCCGCAGGGGTGTCGAGGGGGTGGCGCCGCGCGAACCGGCGGATCCGGCGGGCGCCGTTCGTCCTGTCCGCGAGACGTTTGGCCCGGCAGGGCGCCGCCGTTCTGTCTCCGTGTTCCGCGACGGGGCCTTCCGCCGGCCACCTGCCGCCGGCGAATCCCCGGGCGGAATTACTCGGGCACAACCCTCACCTTTTGATCACGAACTCTCGTATAGTGACGCCCGGTTAGCCTCTGCCTACAGTTTCTGGCCAATTCCCTTTCATGGACGATACGAGGGCCGCGCCCGCAGCGGCCGCCCGAGGACCTGATTGATGACCGCGCCCGCCGCCCCCAGCGCCCCGTCCCCCCGGCGCACCGTCCTTCCCGTCACCCTGCTCACCGCGGCCGTGGCCGCCGTTGCCGTCGTCTGGGCCGTCTCCGCGGCGCCCTCCTCCGTGCGGGTGCCCCTCGGCTGGTGCTCGGCGGTCGCCGCGGTGGTGCTGTGCGCGGCGGTGGCCGTCGCCGCCCGTGAGCGGCAGGCGGCCCGGGCGGCCCGTGCCCGGCTGCGGGCGATGGACTCCGAACGGGACCGCGCCGCCCAGGAGCAGGAACGTCTCGCCGCCCGGTGGCGCCAGGAACAGCAACGGCTCGTCGACGCGGCGGCTGCCGAACGCGCCCGCCTGCGGGAGGAGTTCGCCCGGGAGCGGGCGCACCTGGCGCAGCAGAGCGACGCCGAGCACGCCCGGCTGGCGGAGGAGGCGCGCCGGCTCTCCGCACGGCTGGACCGTGCCGTCGCCGAGCGTGCCGCGGCGATCTCCGCGACCGCCAACACGGCGGCCCGGATGCAGGCGCTGGCCACCGGCATGCTCGCCGACCTGCGCGCCATGGAGGAGCGGCACAGCGACGAGGACGTGCTGACCGACCTGCTGCACCTGGACCACCGCACCGCGCAGGCGGGCCGGCTCGCCGACTCGATCGCCGTGCTCACGGGCGCGCGTACCGGCCGGCGCTGGGCACGTCCCATCCGCATGGAGTCCATCCTGCGCGGCGCGATGGGCCGGATCAGCGGCTACCAGCGCGTCCGGCTGCACTCCGCGAGCGACGCGGCGGTCGCCGGTCACGCGGCGGAGGGCGTCATGCACGCCCTGGCGGAGCTGCTGGACAACGCCGCCAACTTCTCGCCGCCGAACGCCGAGGTCCACGTCTACGTCGAGGAGGTCCCGGCGGGCGTCATCGTCTCCGTCGAGGACAGCGGTCTCGTCATGAGCGACGTCCAGCTGCGCAGGGCGGAGCACGCCGTGTCCGGCGACTCGGCCGACCTCGGCGGACTCACGGGCACCCGGCTGGGCCTCGCCGTCGTCGGCCGCCTGTCGCGCAAGTACGGCCTCAAGGTGTCCTTCCGGCCGTCCGCCCGTGGCGGCACCGGTGTGCTGATGCTCGTTCCGCAGGAGATCCTCACCAACGCCGCCGTCGAGCCGCGGCCCGCCCCGGCGGAGCGCCCGGCCGCCGTGCCCCCGCGCACCGCGCGGCAGCCGATCGTCCACTCCGCCGCCGACGACGCCCCGGCCCCGGCCCCGGCCCGCACCCCAGCCGCTCCCGTCTCCGCTCCCGTCTCCGCTCCGGTCCACGAGACCCCGGACCGGACGGGGGACGAGCCCCCCACGGAGCTGCCCAAGCGGCGCCGCGGGCGCACCCTCGCCGCCGCCGAACGCGCGCGGTCGGCGTCCCGCTCCGTCGAACGGCCCGCGGGCGCCGCCGAGGACATCAGGACCAGGGCCGCCCGGTTCGGCGACTTCCGCCAGGCCGTACGCGCGGCCGGTCCGGAGGCCACCGCCGGCCCGAACGCGGGCCGGCCGCACCCCGACGCCCCGGCCATGCCGTCCGCATCCGCCGAGACGGCGTCCGACAGACCGTTCCACTCGCATGCGCACCCGGAAGGCGACACCACCTCATGACCGGCACGACCACCGCGGACGAGAAGCTCACATGGCTCATCGAGGGGCTCCTGGAACGCACCCCCGGCGCACGGCACGCGCTCGTGCTGTCCCGTGACGGGCTGAAGCTGTGCCGCACCCCGGAACTGACGGTCGACCAGGCCGACCAGCTCGCCGCCATCGCGGCCGGGATCCAGTCCCTCTCGCACGGCGCCTCGGTCGAGTTCGGCGACGGCAGCGGAGGCGTGCGCACGTCGATGACCGAGTTCTACGGCGGGACGCTCTTCATCGTCGAGGCCGGTGAAGGCGCGCACCTCGCGGTGGTCACCACCGAGGAGGCCGACCCCGGACTGGTCGGGCACAACATGAGCGAGCTGGTGGAACAACTCGGCGAGCACCTGACGGCTCAGCCCCGAAGCTCATGAGCCGGCCCGGCAGGGACGACGCCCCCGACCGGCTGTACACCATCACCCAGGGACGCAGCCGATCCGGGCCGGACAGTCCGTTCGACCTGGTCACCCTGGTGGTCGCCGAGTGCGATCCCACCCCCGGAATGCAGTCGGAGCACGCGGCGATCCTTCGGATGGCGCAGGCCCCCACCGCCGTGGTGGAGATCTCCGCGGAGCTCAGGCTCCCGGTGAGCATCACCAAGATCCTGTTGTCCGACCTTCTCGCCGCAGGCCGTGTCAGCGCTCGCCATCCCCGCAGGTCGGTCCTGCCCGACCCCGACATTCTGGAACAGGTGCTCGTTGGACTCCGCAATCTCTGACGCGCGCACCCCCCTGGGTGCCACCGCCGACAACGGCCTCAAGATCGTGGTTGTCGGCGGCTTCGGCGTCGGTAAGACGACCATGGTCCGCTCGGTCAGTGAGATCCGTCCCCTCAACACCGAGGAGACGATGACCCGTGCGGGTGAGGCGGTGGACGACACCAGCGGGGTGCACGCGAAGACTTCGACCACCGTCGCCTTCGACTTCGGCCGCATCAGCCTCGACGCGCGCAACGTGCTGTACCTGTTCGGCGCGCCGGGCCAGGAGCGCTTCTGGTTCCTGTGGGACCGGCTGTTCTCCGGCACCCTCGGCGCGGTCGTGCTGGTCGACACCCGCCGGATCGACGACTCCTGGTACGCGATCGACCGTCTCGAGGCGCACGGCACGCCGTTCATCGTGGCCTGCAACGACTTCGGTGGCCCCGGCCACCGGCACGAGGCCGTCCGGGACGCGCTCGACCTCGACCCGCACGTGCCGCTGGTCGACTGCGACGCCCGCTCCCGCGAGTCCAGCAAACAGGTCCTCATCACCCTGGTCCAGCACATAAAGAACCAGTACGCCGGGCAGACGATCCGGCCTGTCGCGTCCCCCCGGGAGTTCGCTTGACCACCGACGCCATACCCCTCACCGGTTCCCGCTTCCTGTCCGAACCCGCGAGGCTCTACCGGGAGATGAGGCGCGATCACGGTTCCGTCACCCGGGTGCTGCTGGACGGCGGGGTGCCGGCGTGGCTGGTGCTCGGCTACCGCGAACTGCATCAGGTGACCGGCGACCCGGTCCTCTTCAGCCGCGACTCCGACCTGTGGAACCAGTGGGACGTCATCCCCGGTGACTGGCCCCTGCTGCCGATGATCGGCCGCAAGCAGCCGTCCATCCTCTACACGGTCGGTGAGCGCCACCGTCAGCGCTCCGCCATGATCAGCGACGCGCTGGAGGCGATCGACCCGTTCGAACTGCGCCGGCACGCCGAGCGGTTCGCCGACGAGCTGATCGACGCCGTGTGCACCCGGGGCGAGGCGGACCTGATCGGCCAGTACGCGATGCTGCTGCCGGTGCGGGTCCTGGCGCGGCTGTACGGCTTCTCCGACGAGGAGGGGCCGGGCCTGGTCACCGCCCTCAACGACATGGTCGACGGACAGGAGCGGGCCCTGGCGGGCCAGAGCCATCTGGTGACGTCGATGACGAGGCTGGTGGCCGAGCGGAGGGCCGCGCCGGGCGACGACGTCGTCTCGCGGATGCTGGCGGACCGCAGCGGCTTCACCGATGAGGAGATCATGCAGGACCTCATGGTGATGATGGCCGCCGGTCACCAGCCGACCGCCGACTGGATCGGCAACTCGCTGCGCCTGATGCTCACCGACGACCGGTTCGCGGCGTCCCTGTTCGGCGGCCGCCACAGTGTCGCCGAGGCGATGAACGAGGTGCTCTGGGAGGACACGCCGACCCAGAACGTGGCCGGCCGGTGGGCGTCCCGCGACACCCATCTCGGCGGGCGCCACATCCGGGCCGGCGACCTGCTGCTGCTCGGTCTGCAGGCCGCCAACTCGGACCCGCAGGTGCGCACCGACGGCGCCTCGCTCACCGGCGGCAACAACGCGCACTTCTCCTTCGGGCACGGCGAGCACCGCTGCCCGTTCCCGGCTCAGGAGATCGCCGAGGTGATCGCGCGGACCAGCATCGAGGTCGTCCTGGACCGCCTGCCCGACATGGATCTGTCGGTGCCGGCCGACGCGCTGACGCGCCGTCCCTCGCCCTGGCTGCGCGGGCTGACGGAACTGCCCGTGCGGTTCACACCCACCCCTGCTCTCGGAGGCAACTGACCGTGACTTCCCCCACCGAAGAAGTACGCATAGCGCTGGATCCTTTAGTCGGCGACCTGGACGGCGAGAGCGCGAAGCTGCGTGCGGCGGGACCGCTGGCGGCGGTCGAGCTGCCCGGCGGCGTCCCCGTGTGGGCGGTCACCCACCATGCCGAGGCCAAGGCGCTGCTGACGGACTCCCGGCTGGTCAAGGACATCAACGTGTGGGGCGCCTGGCAGCGCGGGGAGATCCCGCCGGACTGGCCGCTGATCGGGCTGGCGAACCCGGGCCGCTCGATGCTGACCGTGGACGGCGCCGAGCACCGCCGGATGCGGACGCTGGTGGCCCAGGCCCTGAGCGCGCGCCGGGTGGAGGCCATGCGGGCCCGGGTCACGCAGCTCACCGAGGAGCTGCTGGACGACATCCCCGCGGACGCCGACGTCGTCGATCTGAAGGCGGTGTTCGCCTACCCGCTGCCGATGCTCGTCGTGGCGGACCTCATGGGCATCGACAAGGCCGTGCTTCCCCGGCTCAAGGTGCTGTTCGAGAAGTTCTTCTCCACCCAGACGCCGCCGCAGGAGGTCGTCGCCACCCTCACCGAGCTGGCCGGCATCATGGGCGAGACCGTCGCGGCGAAGCGGGCGCAGCCCGGCGACGACCTGACCAGCGCGCTCGTCCTCGCCTCCGAGGACGGCGACCGGCTCACCGACGAGGAGATCGTCTCCACGCTGCAGCTCATGGTCGCCGCGGGGCACGAGACCACCATCTCCCTCATCGTCAACGCCGTGGTGAACCTCTCCACCCATCCCGACCAGCGGGCCCTGGTCCTCTCCGGCAAGGTGGACTGGTCGGCGGTGGTGGAGGAGACACTGCGCTGGTCGACCCCGACCTCGCACGTCCTGATCCGCTTCGCGACCGAGGACGTACCCGTCGGCGACAAGGTGATCCCCGCGGGGGACGCGCTGATCGTGTCCTACGGCGCGCTGGGCCGGGACGAGCGGGCACACGGTCCGACGGCCGGTGAGTTCGACGTCACCCGGGAGACGGGGACCCGGCACATCTCCTTCGGCCACGGCCCGCACGTGTGCCCCGGCGCGGCCCTGTCCCGGCTGGAGGCGGGCGTGGCGCTGCCCGCGCTGTACGCCCGGTTCCCGCGGCTGGACCTCGCGGTACCCGCGTCGGCGCTGCGCAACAAGCCGGTGGTGACGCAGAACGACCTCTTCGAGCTGCCGGTCAGGCTGCACGGCTGACCACCGCGGCGAATCAGCTCTCCCCGTGCCGCCCCGGGCCGATGGCCGCGAGCGCCGGAGGTATCAGCTCCCTGTCCCGCTGGTACGTCAGGCGCTCGCGAGCCCGGTCCGGTGACAGCCAGGCGAGTTCGCTCACCTCGTCGTTGGGACTGAAGGCTCCGCCGGTCGACTCCGCGGCCCAGTACACGACCTGCTTCTCCCGGCCCGTGTGATCCACGTACCGGAGGGTCGGCAGGGCTGGGCCGAGCCGGCAGGTGTGGCCGGTCTCCTCCCGGACTTCGCGCAGGGCGGCCGCGTGGGCCGCCTCGCCCTTCTTGAGCTTCCCCTTGGGCCAGGACCAGTCGGACCACTTGGGCCTGAACACCAGGGCGAGTTCGACGCCGCCCGCGGGGGAGCGGCGCCACAGGACGCAGCCGGCCGCGAGGACCGGGGCGCCGGGGGTGGGGGCCACCGGGGGTTCACCGCCTTCTTCGGCGTGCTGCGACGGGTTCAGGGCGCGCTCACCGCCTGCTTCTGCCAGGACTGCTGGAACGCGAACCGGGCCGCCTCCACCTCGTGCCGCTGGTCGGCGTGCAGCACACCGAGCGCGTACGCCGTCGCCGGGGCGATGCGCGGGGTGCGGGCCGCCGACGCCGCCGCGGCGGCCGCCTCCGAGGCGTCGCGGTGCCGGTTGAGCGCCTGGCCCGCGGCCAGCAGCCGCACGTCCACGGGGACGTCCTCGCCGCACAGGACCTCGCGGGCGTAGCGGTGCAGGCGCAGCAGCAGGCGGACCTGGTGCCAGGGCCCGTCCTGCGGGTGCGGCGCCGGGTCCGGGGACAGGCCGTGCACCAGCGCCTCCGCGTTGTACGGGCTGCCCGCGGTGACGAGGGGCAGCGCGGCGACGGCGTCGGCGAGGCGTTCCTCGGCGGCGGCGGCCAGCGGGCCCAGGCCGGTGCCGGCCGCGGCGGGCGTCAGCGGGACCTCGCTGGCCAGTACGGCCACCTTGTCGGCGACCGCGTGGAAGCGGGAGGAGCCGAGGGCCTGCAGGGCGGTGGAGTGGGCCCGGGTCCGGGCCAGGGTCAGCTGGCGTTCGAGCAGGGCGCCCGCCTTGGCGGCGCCCACGGTCAGGTTGCCGCGGCCGGTGTCGGCGCGGGCGGCCCCGGGACCCGCCTGCTGGGCGGGGAACACCGCCGCGCCGGACAGCCTGTGCAGCGCGAGCAGCAGCCGCTCCAGGCGGGCCGCGTAGGCGTGCTCCATCGACAACGTACCTGACAGCCAGGCGAGTTCGGGACGCAGTCCCTCGGACCAGTCGGCCTCCAGCAGGGGGCGGAAGGTGTGCAGGCTGCCGCTGATGCGGCGGACCGAGCGGCGCAGGGCGCGCGCCGCGTCGGCGGACTCCGCGGTGCCGTTCCCTCCGCCGCCCCCGGCGCCGGACTCCCGGTGCAGCCTGAGGGCGCGGAGGAACTCGGTGGCCTGGGCCCGCAGATAACCCGCGAGGGTCTCTCCGGTGGCGGAGGGCCCGGCCACGGGGTCCGTCGGGTCAAGATGTTGCTGTGCCACGCCGGCGCCTCCGGGCGTCTATGAGCATCTCCTGGACGTTGCGCAGGGGTTGGCCGTCCGCGTCGGTGGCGTGCCGGGTCCATTCGCCGTCCGGGCCGAGATGCCAGGAGGCGGTGGTGTCGGACATGCCGGTCTCCAACAGCCGGTTCAGGGCTGCGCGGTGGGCCGGGTCGGTGACCCTGACCAGGGCCTCGATACGGCGGTCGAGGTTGCGGTGCATCATGTCGGCGCTGCCGATCCACACCTCGGGCTCGCCGCCGTTGCCGAAGGCGAACACGCGGGAGTGCTCGAGGAAGCGGCCGAGCACCGAGCGGACCCGGACGTTCTCCGACAGGCCGGTGACCCCGGGGCGGATGGCGCAGATGCCGCGCACCCAGATGTCGACCGGCACGCCCGCCTGGGACGCGCGGTAGCAGGCGTCGATGAGCGCCTCGTCGACGAGCGAGTTGACCTTGATGCGGACGAAGGCGGGGCGTCCGGCACGGTGGTGCTGGATCTCCTTGTTGATCCGCGCTATCAGGCCGTCGCGCAGGGACTTGGGGGCCACCAGCAGCCGCCGGTAGGTCTCGCGGCGCGAGTAGCCGGAGAGCCGGTTGAACAGGTCCGACAGGTCGGCGCCGACCTGCGGGTCGGCCGTCAGCAGGCCGAGGTCCTCGTACAGGCGGGCCGTCTTCGGGTGGTAGTTGCCGGTGCCGACGTGGCTGTAGCGGCGCAGCGTCTCGCCCTCCTGGCGGACCACCAGCGACAGCTTGCAGTGCGTCTTCAGGCCGACGAGGCCGTAGACGACGTGGCAGCCGGCCTCCTCCAGCTTGCGCGCCCACTTGATGTTGGCGTGCTCGTCGAAGCGGGCCTTGATCTCGACCAGGACGAGGACCTGCTTGCCGGACTCGGCGGCGTCGATGAGCGCGTCGACGATCGGGGAGTCGCCCGAGGTCCGGTACAGGGTCTGCTTGATGGCGAGGACGTCCGGGTCGTTGGCCGCCTGCTCCAGGAACGCCTGCACCGACGTGGAGAAGGAGTCGTACGGGTGGTGCAGCAGCACGTCCCGGCTGCGCAGGGCGGCGAAGATGTCGGGCGCGGACGCCGACTCGACCTCGGCGAGGTCGCGGTGGACGCCGGCGACGAACTTCGGGTACTTCAGCTCGGGCCGGTCCAGGCCGTGTATGCGGAAGAGGCCGGTGAGGTCCAGCGGGCCGGGCAGCGGGTAGACCTCGGCCTCGGAAGTCTTCAGCTCGCGCACCAGCAGGTCGAGCACCTCGCGGTCGATGGACTCCTCCACCTCCAGCCGCACCGGAGGCCCGAAGCGGCGCCGCATGAGCTCCTTCTCCAGGGCCTGCAGCAGGTTC
Organism: Streptomyces sp. NPDC020996; assembly: GCF_040641355.1. Lineage (NCBI taxonomy): Bacteria > Bacillati > Actinomycetota > Actinomycetes > Kitasatosporales > Streptomycetaceae > Streptomyces > Streptomyces sp. NPDC020996. Next base: position 50,994 of record NZ_JBFADM010000037.1, on the reverse strand, counting down.
TCGGCGTCGTCCTCCTCGACCTCGAGGTCCTCGTTGCGGGTGAGGCGGAAGGCGTGGTGCTCCAGCACCTCCATGCCCGGGAACAGCTCCTCCAGGTGGGCGGCGATGACGTCCTCGAGGGGGACGTAGCGGCCGGGGGAGCTCTCCAGGAAGCGGGACAGCAGCGGCGGCACCTTGACGCGGGCGAAGTGCCGGTGGCCGGTGACCGGGTTGCGCACCACCACGGCCAGGTTCAGGGACAGGCCGGAGATGTACGGGAAGGGGTGCGCCGGGTCGACCGCGAGCGGGGTGAGGACCGGGAAGATCTGGTGCCGGAACAGCGTGAACAGCCGCGCCTGCTCCTTCTCGGTCAGCTCGCTCCAGCGGACCAGGTGGATGCCCTCCTCCGCGAGGGCGGGGGCGACGTCCTCGTGGTAGCAGGCGGCGTGCCGGGCCATGAGCTCGCGCGAGCGGGCCCAGATCATCTCCAGCACTTCGCGGGGCTGCAGGCCGGAGGCGGAGCGGGTGGCGACGCCCGTGGCGATGCGGCGCTTGAGTCCGGCCACCCGGACCATGAAGAACTCGTCCAGGTTGCTGGCGAAGATCGCGAGGAAGTTCGCGCGTTCGAGCAGGGGCGTGTTCGGGTCCTCGGCGAGTTCCAGGACCCGCTCGTTGAAGGCGAGCCAGCTGCGCTCCCGGTCCAGGAAGCGGCCCTGCGGCAGCTGGGGGCCCTCGTGCGGCGCCTCCTCGTAGGAGTCGAGGTCGGCGTCGATGTCGGGTTCCAGGTCGGAGACGGCCGCGGACACCGTGTGCGGGCGGTGCGCGGCGATGGAGCCCACGGAGGGCTGCGGGTGCTGTACCTGTGCCTGGGCGTTTGGCTGGCTCATGAACCCATTCTTCCGCGCCGGAGGTGTCACGGGCGCGTCGGAAGCGGCGGGCGGGAGCTTGGCTTCGAAGAAGTGGGCGTCCCCGTTCCCCGCGGCCCCCTCGGGGGGTGGCGAAGGGTCTGGCACGGCGGGCGTCATTGGCCGAGCGTCGCAAGCCTGTCTGAACCGATGGTTACGGCGACATGGCGTTCGGGATATCGGCGGGCGGCTCCCGGCCGCCGCGCCTCCGGCGGGGTGCGGGTCAGGGCCTGCCCGGTGGATCATGCCGCTGACGCGGGCGGTGATCGCGAGGAGGAGGCCGGTCTCCACCCGGTTCATGGGCCGGCAGCGCGGGGCGGCCGGAGGCGTCGGCGCCGTCGTCGACCTGCCAGGCGCCGCGGGGGGCCGCGACCGGCCCGGCGGCGGTACGGGTGACGGCGGCGAGGGCCGCCCCACAGAAGTCCCGCGTGGGCCGGCAGGCGGCGAGCCCGTCGCGGCCGGAGTCCGCGGTGATCTCCACTGCGGGCCGTGAACCGGAGGGCGTGGCTCGTGCGACGGGGAGACGTGAGCGAAACGGGAAGCGGCGGGGAACCCCCTTCCGCCGTTGACCGCGACCGTCGGTCCCTCCGGGCGGCTGAGGACGGCGCGGGGCACGACAGGGCCTCGCACGGCTGGGCGCGTCGTGTGCCGGCCGGGCGTCCGCGGGCGAGGCGGCCGGGGCGCGGGGCCCCGGGGCCGCGGGGCCGCGGGTGAGGCCCCAGGCCGGGTGCCCTGGCCGGCTGCCCTGGCCGGGTGCGGGCCGGTCGGCTCTCGCAGCCGGACATCTTACGTCTCGGTCGGGCTCACGGCCCGGCCGGGCGCTTGCGGTCGGGGCACAGCGCCAGAAGCCGAGCCCAGGCCCCGAACCCCGCGTGCCTGCCGGGCGAGGCCCGCCGCCCTGCCGGGCGAGGCCCGCCGCCGTGCGGGGCGGACTCCGCCGCTGTGCCGGGGTGAACTCCGCGTGTCTGCTGGGCGAGGCCCGCCGCCGTGCCGGGCGAGGCCCGCTGCCGTGCGGGGCGGACTCCGCTGCCGTGCGGGGCGGACTCCGCCGCTGTGCCGGGGTGAACTCCGCGTGTCTGCTGGGCGAGGCCCGCTGCCGTGCGGGGCGGACTCCGCTGCTGCGCCGGGGCGGACTCCGCGTGCCTGCCGGGCGAGGCCCGCCGCCCTGCCGGGCGGACTCCGCCGCTGTGCGGGGTGAATGCCGCCGTCGTGCGGGGCGAACCCCGCGTGTCTGCCCCGGGTGAGACCCGTCGCCCTGCCGGGCGAACGGCTTCGCCGTCGCAGGCGTCGTCCAGGTCCGGCGTGCCCGGGCGGGGCGGACCGGACTCGGGTCCGGGGCGCGACCGCAGTCGGCGCCCCCGGCCACCCGTGCCCGCGGACGGTCCGGCGGGCGGGGGTGCCGCGGCTCGGTCCGGCGGGTGTGCGGCGGGTCGGTCGTGGGGGCGGGGCGAGGCCCCGGAGGGTGAACCCTTGCGGGAGCGGGGTCCGGGGCGGGGCGCCGGGCGGGGGTCCGGCCTCACCTGCGCGCCGTACACCGTCCGGCCGCCGGAGGCGTCATGTCTCCGTGCGGTACATCAGGTCCGTCTCGTGCGTCACGAACCCCAGCCCCTCGTACACGGCGACGGCCGCCTTGTTGTCGGCGTCGACGTACAGCATCGCCGTGGGCAGTTCCTGGGCCCGCAGGTGGCGCAGGCCGATCGTCGTCAGGGCCTTGCCCAGGCCGCCGCCCTGGGACCCGGGACGCACCCCGAGCACGTACACCTCTCCCAGCTGCTCGGTGGCGTGGACCTTCGTCCAGTGGAAGCCGACGAGTTCGTCGCCGCGGAAGGCGAGGAAGAAGCCGGCCGGGTCGAACCACGGCTCGGCCTTGCGGTCGTCGAGGTCGCGCTGGGTCAGGGAGCCCTGCTCGGGATGGTGGGCGAACGCGGCGGCGTTCACCGCGAGCCAGGCCGCGTCGTCCCGGCCGGGCACGAAGGTCCGCACGGTCACGCCCTCGGGCAGTACCGGATCGGGCAGTTCCAGGTCCGTCAACGGGCGCCGCATCTGCCGCAGTTCGCGGAACAGCGTGAGCCCCAGGACCTGCGCCAGGTGCCGGGCCGCGGTGTGGCCGCCGTGCGCCCACACCCGCAGCCGCTTGCCGGAGGCGGCGAGCAGCGCCGACCCCAGCGCCCGCCCGTGCCCCTGCCCCCGGTGCGCGGGGTGCACGACCAGCTCGGCGGCCGGCGCCTCCACCGGATCGGTGTCCTCCAGCTGGGCGTAGCCGACGAGTTCGTCGCCGACCGTGAGCAGCAGATGGGACACGCCCTGGCGCTCGCCGCCCCGCAGCTGCAACCGGCCCTGTTCGGACACCGCCTGGTGCCCGTCGTGCCGGGCGGCCTCCGCCAGCAGCCCGAGCACGGCCTCGGTCCGGTCCGGGGAGAGCGCGGTCATGGTCTCGATGGAACGGGTGCCGTCGGGGCGCGCGGTGTCGTCGCTGGTCATGCGTACGAGGGTAAGGGGAAGGCCCGGCGGAGCGGAGGTACGTGCACAACAGAACGCAAAGGCAAAGCGGAGGGCAAAGGGAAACCAGGATGTAACCAGGAACCCCCTGTCGCGCTACGCGCGTTGACCCTAGGCTGCGCCCCGACGGGGTCACCACCTCAGCAGAACGACAGGGGGGCGTATGCCAGCCAACTCCCAGCCGTACCAGCGCCGCAGACGGACGTACCGTCTGCTGGCCGCAGCCGCGGGTCTCGCGACCGCCGGCGCGCTGGTCGCCGCGCTTCCGGCGCAGGCGCACGACACGAAGCACGGCGGCCATCACCCGAGCCGCTACCAGGACGTGCAACTGCTGTCCTTCAACGACCTGCACGGCAACCTGGAGCCGCCGTCCGGTTCCTCCGGCCGGGTGACCGAACTGCAGGCGGACGGCACCACGAAGACGATCGACGCGGGCGGCGTGGAGTACCTGGCCACGCACCTGCGCCAGGCCAGGCAGGGCAAGCCCTACTCCATCACCGCGGCCGGCGGCGACATGGTCGGCGCGTCGCCGCTGATCTCGGGCCTGTTCCACGACGAGCCCACCATCGAGGCGCTCAACAAGCTGGACCTGGACGTCACGTCCGTCGGCAACCACGAATTCGACGAGGGCCCCAAGGAACTGGCGCGCCTTCAGAACGGCGGCTGCCACCCCACCGACGGCTGCTACACGGACCGGGAGTTCGAGGGCGCCGACTTCCCGTACCTGGCCGCCAACGTCCTGAACGAGAAGACCCACCGGCCGATCCTGAAGCCGTACTGGGTCTGGAAGAAGAAGGACGTCAAGATCGGCTTCATCGGCGTGACCCTGGAGGGCACCCCGGGCATCGTCTCCGCGGACGGCGTCAAGGGCCTGCAGTTCAAGGACGAGGTCGAGACGATCAACAAGTACGCGCGCGTGCTCCAGGCGCAGGGCGTGCAGTCGATCGTCGCGCTGATCCACGAGGGCGGTGCGCCGGCCTCGTCGTCGTACAACTACGACTGCGACTCCCCGGGCGCCGGTGACGGCATCTCCGGGCCGATCGTCGACATCGCCAAGAACGTCACGCCGGCGGTGGACGCGCTGGTGACGGGCCACACCCACACCTCGTACGTCTGCACGATCGACGACCCGGCGGGCCGTCCCCGCATGGTCACCTCGGCCTCGTCCTTCGGGCGGCTGTACACGGACACCACGCTCACCTACGACCGCTACACCGGCGACATCGCCCGCACGGCGGTCACGTCGGCGAACCACGTGGTCAGCCGGGACGTGCCCAAGGCGGCCGACATGACCGAGCTGATCGGCAAGTGGAACACCCTCGCCGCCCCGATCGGCAACCGCCCCATCGGCTACATCTCCGCCGACATCCCCAACACCGGCACCGAGTCCCCGATGGGCGACCTGATCGCCGACGCCCAGCTCGCCTACGGCAAGCAGCTCGACCCGGAGACGGACCTCGCGCTGATGAACCCGGGCGGCGTCCGGGCGGGGCTCACCTACGCGGCCAAGGCCGCCGAGGGCGACGGCGTGGTGACCTACGCCGAGGGCTTCACGGTGCAGCCGTTCGCCAACACCGTGAACCTCCAGGACTTCACCGGCGCGCAGCTGATCCAGGTGCTCAAGGAGCAGGTCAGCGGCTCGAACGCGGCGTCCCCGAAGATCCTCCAGCCCTCGTCGGGCCTGACCTACACGCTGGACCTGACGAAGACCGGGGCCGACCGGGTGGTCACCGACTCGATCCGCCTGAACGGCGCCGCGATCGACCCCGCGGCCACCTACCGCGTCGCCACCAACAGCTTCCTCGCGGGCGGCGGCGACGGCTTCACCACGCTGGGCCTGGGCACGAACGACCTGGTCGGCACCGACGACCTGGCGGCCCTGGCGCAGTACCTGACGGCCAACTCCTCGGCGGCGAACCCGATCGCCCCGCCGGCCGCGAACCGCATCACGATCACCAAGTAGCCCGCTCCCGAGCGCGGCACCGCCCCGAACCCCGTCCCGGCACCGCCGGGGCGGGGTTCGTCGTTTCCGCCCGTCGCCGGAAGGCCTGTCGTCGCCATAAGGCCTGTGTGAATTCGCGATCGGTTCCGCGCCCTGCCTGAGAGTTTCATTTCTGAGGCAACTCCTATCGAAACTTATTGACCTCTAAGGCGAATTGGCTTTTCCGGCTGCGGAAGTGACGTAGTGTTTTCCATGTCGAAGCGAACGACGCGAAAGCAAAGGAGAGATTCGATGAGCTTCCACAAGATCGCCCCGGTGAAGAAGGCCCGCAAGCCGGTGGCCCCGGCTCCCAAGGAGAAGGCGCCGAAGCGGGTCACGCCGAAGCGCCGTCCGGTCGCCCACAAGGGCTGACCGTCCATTCACTGACGTAAATCACAGGAAATTGCAGCAGGTCGGAAGGCGAACTGTTGCAGAACCGCAGCACGGAGGGAAACAGACATGAGCTTCCACAAGATCGTCCCCGTGAAGAAGGCTGCCAAGCCCGCCCCCGCGCCGAAGCGGAAGGCCCCGAAGAAGGCCGCGCCGGCCGCTCCGAAGCGCCGCCCGGTCGCCCACCAGGGCTGACGCACGCCACGAGGCGGGGCCACCGGCCGCGAGCATCGCTCGCCCGGCGGCCCCGCCTCGGCCATGCCCGGCAGCAGGGCCGGGGGACCCGAAGAGGAGACGCTGACCATGAGGGACGTCCGTGCGGCCTTCCGCCGCTTCTGGCCGCTGACCCGCGGCGACCGCGGGTGGCTGGCGGTGATCGTCGGCTGCGTGGTGGCGAGCGCGCTGGCCGAGACCGCCTCGATCCTGCTGTTCGCGCAGCTCACCGACACCGCCCTGCAGGCCGGTTCGCTCTCCGCCTTCTGGGGCCCGGCCGGGGCCTGGCTGGGCGCCGCCGTGCTCGGCGCGTTCGTCGGCTACCTCGGCAACTCGCTGGCCGCCTGGACCGCCGAGAGATTCGTCCTGCGCCTGCGGGCGAAGGTCTTCCGGCACGTCCAGGACCTGCCCCCGCACTTCTTCCAGCAGCACCGGCAGGGCGATCTGGTGGAGCGGCTGACCGGCGACGTCGAGGCCATCGAGCAGCTGGTCGTCTCGGGAGTCGTCGGCACGGTCTCCGCCGCCTTCTCCGCCGTCTTCTACGCCTGCGCCGCCCTGTACCTGCGCTGGGACCTGGCCCTGGCCACCTTCGTCCTGGCGCCCCTGTTCCTGCTCGCCGCCCGCCGCTTCTCCGGCCGGATCAAGGCCGCCTCCCAGGACGAGCGGGTCGCGGACGGCGCCATCACCTCCGTGGTGGAGGAGTCCCTCGGCAACATCGTCCTCACCCAGGCATACAACCGCCGCCGCGACGAGGAACGGCGGCTGGACCGGGAGGCCCGCGCATGGATGCGGGCGAGCGTGCGCGGGGCGCGGCTGAGCGAGATGTACGAGCAGTTCGTCGAGGTCGTCGAGACGCTGTGCGTGCTCGCGGTGATCGGCCTCGGGGTGTGGGAGATCTCCGCGGACCGGCTGACGCTGGGCCGGCTGCTGGCCTTCGCCGCCTTCATCGGCTACCTCTACCCGCCGGTCCGCAGCCTCGGCCGGCTCGGCCTCACCCTCACCGCCGCCACCGCGGGCGCCCAGCGCCTGAACGAGATCCTGGACGCCCGTCCGGCCGTCACCGACCCGGCCGCACCCGTCGCGCGATGGCCCGTGCACGGCCGGGTCGAGCTCCGCCACGTCTCCTTCCGCTACCCGCACTCCCGCCGCGCCTCGCTGCGCGACGTGAGCCTCACCGCCGGACCCGGCGAACTCGTCATCGTCACCGGCCCGAGCGGCGCCGGGAAGTCGACCCTGGCCAAGCTGCTGACCCGCTTCTACGACCCCGCGCAGGGCGTGATCACCCTGGACGGCGTCCCGCTGCCCGACCTGGGCCTGGAGTTCCTGCGCGAGAACGTGGCGCTGCTGCCCCAGGAGACGCTGATCCTCAACGGCACCATCCGCGAGAACATCGCCTGCGGCCGCCCCGGCGCGAGCGACCAGGAGATCGAACGCGCGGCCGTCGACGCGGCGGCGCACCACTTCGTCACCGCCCTGCCCGACGGGTACGACACCCCCATCGCGCCCGGCACGGCCGCCCTCTCCGGCGGGCAGCTCCAGCGCATCGCCATCGCCCGCGCGATGCTGCGCGCCGCGCCCGTCCTGGTCCTGGACGAACCGACGGCCGGCCTGGACGCGGTGGCCGCCCGCCAGGTGGTGCAGCCGCTGCGCAGGCTGATGGCGGGCCGCACCACGATCATGATCACGCACGATCTGAGCCTGGCGCCGGACGCCGACCGGATCCTGGTCGTCGACCGCGGCCGGCTGGTGGAGGCGGGCACCCACGAGGAACTCCTCGCGCGGCGGGGCGCCTACGCGGCGCTCGCCGAGCCGCTGCCCGACGCCGTTGCCGACGCGCCGCCGGCCGCGGACGACACCATGATCCTCAGGTGGTAGCACACGGGCCGCGGCCCTGGCCCCTACGGGAGACCGCGCACCGCGGTCTCCCGTAGGGGCCACTGGCCACGGGCTGAGGGCCGGGGGTCAGCCGGCGGACGGTGTCCAGTCGCCCAGCCAGTCGGCCACCTCCTGGTCGGCGGCCTGCGCGTCGGTGAGCTGCGGCCGGTCGCTGCTCGCCGCGCCGGAGCCGGCGCCGCTGTTGTGGTACTCGGCGAACCGGTCGTCCTTCCAGGAGAAGCCGCTCATGTCGGTCCACGGGGTGGTCCTGATCGCGGCGCTCAGGACGGTGTCGCGGACCGTGGTCTGCGGGTCGAGGCTCGCGTCGCCGCCCGCGTGCCAGGGGCGGCCGAGGTAGAAGCTGCGGTCGGAGACGTCCCCGTTCACCGTGGAGGCGGCGATCAGGATGCCCTTGCGGCCGGCGGCGGTGCTGGGGGCGGTGACGTAGCCGGCGGAGGTGCCGTTCCAGCGCTTCTTCAGCGTGATGACCGACTTGTGGATGACGGCGGTGGCGCGGCCGAAGATGAAGTCGACGTTGCCGACCACGTAGGAGTTGGTCATGTAGACCCGGCCTGGCTTGTCCTTCGCCGCGGTGTCCAGCAGCAGCGTGTCCTGGTCGCCGCTGACGATGACCGAGTCCAGGAACACCTTGTCGGAGGCGGTGCGCAGTGCGACGGCCTGCTGGGCGATGTCCTGGTGGGACGCCTCGTCGAAGTCGTTGGCGATGCTGAGGTTGCGGGCCTGGAAGTCGTCGGCCTCGACGGCGACGGTGGCGCTGCCGGAGGTGCCGTAGGTGCCGGAGCCGTCGGGCTTCTGCGTTCCGGAGGCGTTGTCGTAGACGATGACGGTGTCCTTGCGGCTGGAGCCCGTCCCCTGGATGGTGACGTGCGGCTTGTTCGCCGGGACCTTCACCGTCTCGCGGTACGTGCCGGGCGCCACGGCGATGACGACGCGGGAGGCGTTGTTCGCGGGGACGGCGTTCACGGCGGCCTGCACGGTGGTGTACTGCCCGCTGCCGTCCTTGGCGACGGTGAGCGTGGTCGTGGCGGCGGTGGCTGCCTCGGCCCGCGTTCCGGGCAGGGCCTCCTGGGTCAGGGCGACGGCGGCGGTCAGGGCGAGCGGGAGTGTGACGGCGAGGACGCTTCCACGCCTGCGGTGCCGAACCATGCGGAACTCCGTTCCGTGCGGGGGACAGGACCGTTGATGGGTCGTCACCCCGGACGGAAAGGTTGCCGCACCGGCGTGACCGAGCCGGCCGCGGGCGGCCCGGTCACGCCGCGCCGGTCACGGCTTCGACGGACGGCTCAGGGGGCTTCGGGCGGAGCCGTCGGCGCTCCCGGCAGCTTCACCGTCGCCACCGTGCCGCCGCCGTCCGCGCGGGACAGGGTGACCTCGCCGCCCGCCTGGTGGACCGTGCGGGCGACGATCGACAGGCCGAGGCCCGAGCCGGGCAGCGCGCGGGCGCTCGGGGAGCGCCAGAAGCGGTCGAAGACGTGCGGGAGTTCGTCCTCCGGGATGCCGGGACCGTGGTCGCGGACGGTCAGCACGCCGTCGTCGAGCCGCACCTCGACCGTGCCGCCCTCGGGGCTGAACTTCACCGCGTTGTCGAGGACGTTGACGACCGCCCGCTCCAGGGCGGAGGGCTCCGCCCGGACGTACCAGGGCTGGAGGTCGGCGGTGATGGACAGCTCGGGCCCACGGAGCCGGGCCCGGCGCAGGGCCGCCTCGACGGTGTCCTGCAGCGAGACGATCTGCACCCGCTCACCCCGCTGCCCTTCCGACCGCGACAGTTCCTGCAAGTCGCCTATGAGGGACGCCAGTTCGGTCATCTGCGCCTTCACCGAGGCGAGGAGCGCCTTGCGGTCCGCCTCCGGGAGGGGGCGGCCCGTCTCCTCGCTGCGGGTGAGCAGCTCGATGTTGGTGCGCAGCGAGGTGAGCGGGGTGCGCAGCTCGTGGCCGGCGTCCGCGATGAGCTGCTGCTGGAGATCGCGGGAGCTGGCCAGCGAGGAGGTCATGGAGTTGAAGGAGCGGGACAGCCGGGCGATCTCGTCCTCGCTGTCGTCCTCCACCGGGATGCGGACCGTCAGGTCCTCGGTGCGGGCGACGTGTTCGACGGCCTCGGTGAGCTTGTCGACGGGCCGCAGCCCCGCCCGCGCGACCGCGAGCCCGGCCGCCCCGGCGCCGAGCACGCCGACGCCGGAGACGAGCAGGAGGATCAGGGCGAGGTCGTTGAGGGTGTTCCGGGTGCTCTTCAGGGGGACGGCGACGACGAACCCGACGCTGGGCCCCGTCTCCCCGTCGGCGGTACTGGTGGCGCCCAGCGGGCGGACCATCACGCGCACCGCGTTGCCGTCCTCGTCGGTGCCGTCGCGGAAGTAGACCCGGCCGATGTCCGCGTTCTTGATCTGCTCCTTGTCGGCGTGGGTGACCTTGACGGCCCCGGTGGAGTCGTCGGTGACGCAGACCTTCCCGCTCTCCGTGACCACCTGGGAGTAGTTGCTGCGGAAGAAGCCGTTGCCCTGCGGGGTGGTGGAGCAGTTGTTGAGGGCCAGCTCCGCCTGGGTGATCTGCTGCGGCCCCCGCATGCCCCGCTGGAGATCCTGGTTGAGCTGCTCGTACAGCTTCCCCTGCACGATGAACCAGCACGTCACCGACACCGCCGCCACCGCGAACGCCACCGCCGCCGCGACCAGCAGCGCCAGCCGGGAACGGATCGGCAGGGACCGGAACCGGCGTACCACCTTGCTCACTCGGCGCCACCCTGCCGCAGCACGTACCCCACCCCGCGCACCGTGTGGACGAGCCGCGGCTCGCCGCCCGCCTCGGTCTTGCGGCGCAGGTACATGACGTAGACGTCCAGCGAGTTGGAGCTCGGCTCGAAGTCGAAGCCCCACACCGCCTTCAGGATCTGCTCGCGGGTGAGCACCTGGCGCGGGTGCGCCATGAACATCTCCAGCAGGGTGAACTCGGTGCGGGTCAGCTCCACCGGCCGCCCGCCCCGGGTGACCTCCCGGGTGGCGAGATCCATCCGCAGGTCGGCGAAGGCCAGCGCCTCGTCGTCCTGGTCGGCGCCGGCGGCCGCGGCGGCGGCGTAGGAGCTGCGCCGCAGCAGGGCGCGGACGCGGGCGAACAGCTCGTCCAGCTCGAACGGCTTGACCAGGTAGTCGTCGGCCCCGGCGTCCAGCCCGGTCACCCGGTCGCCCACGGTGTCCCGGGCGGTCAGCATCAGGATCGGCGTCGTGTCGCCCGCGCCGCGGATGCGCCGGGCGGCGGTCAGGCCGTCCATGCGGGGCATCTGGATGTCCAGCACGATCAGGTCGGGCCGGTACGCCGTGGCCTTCTCCAGCGCGTCGGCGCCGTCCACGGCGACCTCGGTGCCGTACCCCTCGAAGGCGAGGCTGCGCTGGAGTGCTTCGCGCACCGCCGGCTCGTCGTCGACGATCAGGATGCGCTGGGGGTCACGGTCGCCATCGGCGGGGCTCATGGGCTCGGATTCCTCGGGTGCGGTGGAACGACGGGAGCTGGACGCCTTCAGCGTCGCATGTTTCCCGGCCGGCGCGGAAAGCGCGGAGCGCAGGCGGAGCGCAGGCGGAGCGCGGCCGGGATCAGCCGCGGGCGCCGCTGCGGCGACGGCCGCGCACGGCGCCGGCGCGGCGGCCGACGGCGGGGACGGCGGCCACCTCGGGTGCCCGGACCGCCGGCGCGTGGAGGTCGTACGCCACCTCGAGGGCCAGGGTGAAGTCGGCGGCGCCGGTGCCGGCGCCCGGGTGCGGAACCTGCTTGATCATGACGTGCTCCCTCACTACGGACGGTGTCAGCCGCTGCGAGCGGTGTCAGTCGGAGCCGCCGGCCCGCAGCGTGGCCAGGTCGGACTTGACGGTGTTGATCGGGATGGCGAAGCCGAGGCCGACGCTGCCGGCGCCGGCCGAGGACGACTGGGAACTGGCCGAGTACATGGCGGAGTTGATGCCGACGATGGTGCCGTTCATGTCGATCAGGGCGCCGCCGGAGTTGCCGGGGTTGAGCGAGGCGTCCGTCTGGATCGCCTTGTACGTCGTCGTGGACGAGCCGGTGTCGCCGTTGAACTGCCGGCCGCCGAACTCGAACGGCCACTGCCCGTTGCCGCCGCCCTGGCTCTGGCTCTCGTCGGTGGAGACGGTCACGTCACGGTTCAGGGCCGAGACGATGCCGCTGGTGACGGTGCCGGTCAGGCCCTCGGGGGAGCCGATCGCCACGACCGTGTCGCCGACGCTGACGCCGCTGGAGTCGCCCAGGGTGGCCGCCTTGAGGCCGGAGGCGCCCTGCAGCTTGATCAGGGCGAGGTCCTTCTTGCTGTCGGTGCCGACGACCTGCGCGGTGTAGGACTTGCCGTCGCTGGTCTTGACCTTGATGGAGGAGGCGCCGGAGACGACGTGGTTGTTGGTGAGGATCTCGCCGTCGCTGGTGATGATCACGCCGGAGCCGGTCGACTCCCCGGAGCCCGAGGTGGCGTTGATCTCGACGATGCTCGGGCTGACCGCGGCGGCGATCGCGGCGATGTCGCCCTTCTTGGCGGCGGGCACCACGCTGGTGCTGCTGGTGGTGGCGACGGTGTCGTTGCCGCCGGTCAGCTCCTGGATGCCGTAGGCGGTGCCGCCGCCGATGGCCGCGGCGACGATCGCCACGGCGGCCAGCAGGGCGACCGGTCCCCGGGTCCGCTTCTTCGGCGCGGGCACGGGCGCGGGCACGGTGGGCGCGGCAGGCGCCGCGTGCTCGCCCGGTCCGGCGGCCGGGGGTGCGTCGAGGAGGGCGGTGCCGCCGCCACCGTCGCCGCCGTACGAGCCGCCGGCCGACGCGGCGGCCTGGCCCGGCCACACCGTGGTGCCGGGCTCGACGGTGACCGGCCGGACCGGCGGCTGCGCCGGCGGAGGCGGCCACTCGGGGTTCGCGGGCGAGGAGGCGTGCTGCTGGGGGTACGCGTGGCGTTCGCCCTGGTACGGGTCGTCGTACTCGCCGCCGCGGCGGATGCTCTCGGTCATGGAACGAGCTTGTCGCTCGACCATGAGAGCCCCCTGAGTGTCCGCTGAGAAGCCCGGCAGAACCTCGTATGCCCGATATAAAGACGCTTCTCGCGGCCCGGGGGACTCTCTCAGCAGGCTCTCAGCAAGCCACGCTCACTCATTCACGCGCAGCCGCAGGACCGCCGGACGACCAGCCGGGACGGGAACACCTTCAGCCGCTCGCGCCGCGATCCCGCGACCCGCAGCCCGTCGTCCAGCACCAGGTCCACGGCGGCCCGGGCCATCGCCGAGCGGTCCGACGCGACCGTGGTCAGGGGCGGGTCGGCGAGCGCCGCCTCCTTGATGTCGTCGAAGCCGGCCACCGCCAGCTCGCCCGGCACGTCGATGCGCAGCTCGCGCGCCGCGCGCAGCACGCCGATCGCCTGGTCGTCGGTGGAGCAGAAGACCGCCGGCGGGCGCCGGGGCCCGGAGAGGATGTCCAGGGCGATCCGGTAGGCGTCGTAGCGGTTGTACGGCGCCTCGAACAGGCGGCCCTCGGTCTCCACGCCCGCCTCCTGCATCGCGCGCCGCCAGCCCTCGACGTGGTCGGAGACGGGGTCGCCGACCGCGGGCGTCTCGGCCGTGCCGCCGACGCACGCCACGTAGTCGTAGCCGTGCTCCAGCAGATGGCGCACGGCGAGCTGGGCGCCGCCCAGGTCGTCGGTGACGACGGCGACGTCGTCGATGGCCTCGGGCCGCTCGTGCAGCAGGACCACCCGGGCGTCCCACGCCTCGATCTCGGCGGCGGCCAGGTCGTTGAGCGCGTGGCTGACCAGGATCAGGCCGGAGACCCGCATCCCGAGGAACGCCCGCAGGTAGTGGACCTCGCGCTCGCTGACGTAGTCGGTGTTGCCGACGAGCACCATCTTCCCGCGCTCGGAGGCGGCCTGCTCGACCGCGTGCGCCATCTCCCCGAAGAAGGGCTGGCGCGCGTCCGGGATGATCAGCCCTATGAGGTCGGTACGCCGGGACGCCATCGCCTGGGCGACCCGGTCGGGCCGGTAGCCCAGCTCCTTGATCGCGGCGAGGACGCGCTCGCGCGTGGCCGGGGCGACCGGCCGGGGTCCGTTGTTGATGACATAGCTGACGACGGCAGTGGACGTCCCTGCCAGCCGTGCTACGTCGTCCCGAGTCACCTTGGCCACTCGCGGAGTCTACGCGGAGAGACCGGGACCGGGCAGGGCGAGAAGGCGCTGGGCCGGGCTTACCCGGGCCCGTTCGGCGCTTCCGGTGCGGGAGCGCTCCCCTGCCCGGGTGTCCGCTATGCCTCCGCCCGGACCTCGACGGCGTCCAGGGCTGCCGTCTCGTCCGTTTTCTCCGTCTTTGAGTGCTCCGCTCGGGCCTTGGTCTCCTCGGTGGCCCGGTCGCCCTTCTCCGGGGTAACGAATCGATAACCGACGTTCCGGACGGTCCCGATCAGCGACTCGTGCTCGGGTCCGAGCTTGGCACGCAGGCGCCGTACGTGCACGTCGACCGTGCGGGTGCCGCCGAAGTAGTCGTAGCCCCACACCTCCTGCAGGAGCTGGGCGCGGGTGAAGACGCGGCCCGGGTGCTGGGCGAGGTACTTCAGGAGCTCGAACTCCTTGAAGGTCAGGTCCAGGACCCGGCCCTTGAGCTTGGCGGAGTAGGTCGCCTCGTCGACCGACAGGTCGCCGTTGCGGATCTCCATGGGCGAGTCGTCGTTGACGATCTGCTGGCGGCCCATGGCCAGCCGGAGCCGGGCCTCGACCTCGGCCGGACCGGCGGTGTCCAGCAGGACGTCGTCGATGCCCCAGTCGGCGGTGACGGCGGCGAGGCCGCCCTCGGTGACCACCAGGACGAGCGGACAGCCCGGCCCGGTGGAGCGCAGCAGCTGGCACAGGCTGCGCACCTGGGGGAGGTCGCGGCGGCCGTCGACGAGGATGACGTCGGCGCCCGGGGTGTCGACGAGGGCGGGTCCCTCCGCCGGAGCGACGCGCACGTTGTGCAGCAGCAGGCCGAGGGCGGGGAGCACCTCCGTCGACGGCTGGAGGGCATTGGTCAGGAGCAGCAGAGAACTCATAAGTCTGGTTCCTCCTCGGTCCCTGCGAGGACGTTTGCGGTGCGGAACTGCTCTGCGATCCCGGGGGCCCGTACACCGCGGTCACCTGGGGGTTTCCCGCTTCGTATACAACGCTTCCGAAAGCACAAAAGGACCCGGGGGCTACGCTGCCCGAGTCCTCTGTCCAGCAGAATAGCCCACATGAACACCGGTCCGGCAGGTCATGTGGCGCGATCCACGCTTCGTCCGCACTCCGAGACGGGCAGACGGGAACCTTTGCGTACGTTTCTGTACACGGTCGACGGGGTTGCCGTCGATTCCGTATACGATCCGGCGGCCGTCGTATACGACGCCTCCCGGCCATCCGCCGGTGACCTGGTGTTCGTGGTGGCGCACGGCTTCACCGGCGACGTGGACCGGCCGCACGTGCGGCGGGTGGCCGCGGCCCTGGCCCGCCACGGCGCCGTCGTCACCTTCTCCTTCCGCGGCCACGGCGCCTCGGGCGGCCGTTCCACGGTCGGCGACCGCGAGGTGCTCGACCTGGCGGCGGCGGTGGACTGGGCCCGCGAGCTCGGGCACACGCGCGTGGTGACCGTCGGCTTCTCCATGGGCGGCTCGGTGGTGCTGCGGCACGCGGCCCTGCACGGGGGGACCGACGCCGTGGTCTCCGTCAGCGCGCCCGCCCGCTGGTACTACCGGGGCACGGCCCCGATGCGCCGCCTGCACTGGCTGGTGACGCGCCCCGCGGGCCGGCTGGTGGGCCGCTACGGCCTGCGCACCCGCATCCACCACCGTCAGTGGGATCCGGTACCGCTGTCCCCGGTGGAGGCGGCGGCGAGGATCGCCCCGACGCCGCTGCTGATCGTGCACGGCGACCGGGACGGCTACTTCCCCCTCGACCACCCGCGCATGCTGGCCGCGGCCGCCGGCGACGACGCCGAGCTGTGGGTGGAGCACGGCATGGGCCACGCCGAGAACGCGGCCGGGGACGAACTGCTGTCCCGGATCGGGGACTGGGCGGTGGCCCGGGCGGGCTAGCCTGAGGTGTCCACAGCCGAACTGATTGAGGAACGGATGCCAAAGGTCACGGTGCGCTACTGGGCCGCCGCGAAGGCCGCGGCCGGGGTCGCCGAGGAGCCGTACGACGCGGACACGCTGGCCGAGGCGCTCGACGCCGTGCGCGGGCGACACCCCGGCGAACTCACCCGCGTGCTCCAGCGATGCTCGTTCCTCGTCGACGGTGATCCCGTGGGCACCCGCGGACATGAGACGGTACGGCTGGCCGACGGCGGCACGGTCGAGGTGCTCCCGCCGTTCGCAGGAGGGTGACGATGACCGACCAGCAGCCGTACGACCCCGGGTACCAGGGGTACGACCAGTACCAGCAGTCTCCGCAGCCGCAGCCGCAGCCGTGGCCCGCGCAGCAGGCGTACCAGGACCAGCGGGGTCCGGCCGGGTACGAGGACCCGGACGCCCTGCAGTACACGCAGCAGTGGCAGGGGCAGACCTGGGAGACGCAGCTGCAGCCGCCCGTCGCCGCGGTGGACGCGGCCGAGACGGCGTACCTGCCCCCGCAGGCGCCCGCCGGGTACCCGCCGCACCACCCGGCGCCCCACGACCAGGCCGCCGCCGGGTACGGGCATCCGCCGCACCAGGACCCGGCCCAGGCCCAGGCCCACGCCCCGGCCCCGGCGTGGGACCGGCAGCCACAGCCGCAACCCCTGCCGCAGGCCGTCCAGCCCGCCGGCCACGCCGGTCACGCCGGTCCCGCCGCGCCCGAGCCGGAGGGCGGCCCCGCCTACGGCCCCGCCACCCTCGCCGGCAACTCCCGCATCACGGACGCCCAGCGCGCCCGCCTGGAGGGCCGGTCCCCGGTCATCGAGCCCGGCGGGCAGCCGGCCGCGCTGACCGCGCTGCTGGGGCTGCTGCTGTCGGGAACGGCGGCGATCGGCTCGTACGCCCTCCTCGTCCCGCTCGTCGCCCTGCAGGCCGTCACCGCGGCGGGCTGGTTCCGGCTCAACGGCATGTGGCCGGCCCGGCAGGGCATCGCGCTGGCGTTCCTCGGCGCGCTCGTCGCGGACGCGGCGCTGCTCGCGGCGGGCCGCGAGCACGGCCCGGCCGCGATACTCGGCACCATCGGCGTGTGGGTGCTGCTCTCCCTGGTGCTGCAGCTGCGCTCGCACGCGGACCCCGACGAGCGGATGTACGGCCTGATGGCGACCGTCGTCTCGGCGGCGCTGTCCGTCCTCGCGGCCGGTTACCTCGCGGCCGGTGCGGACGCGGTGTCCGTCGGCGCGGCCGCGGTCGCGGTGGCCCTGCTGGCCCGCGCCCTGCCCCTGCCCACTCCGGCGTCGGTGGCCGTCTCGCTGCTGGCGGCGGCGGGCGCGGGCATCGCGGCCGGCGCGCTCACGGACCTCGGCGCGAAGGGCGCGCTGCTGGGCGCGGGCGCCGCGGCGTGCGCCCTGATCGGGCACCGGGCGGCGAGCTACGACTACCCGTCGCGCTTCGTCCACTTCACCGCGGGCGTCGCCCTGCCGCTGACGGCGGCGGCGCCGGTCGTTTACGTGCTCGGGCGGGCGCTGGGGTAGCGGCGTCCGGCGTCCCCTGTGCACCCTCCTGTCACAGGTGATCCACAATTCGCGGGCGCGCGCCCGTCCCAGGGTTAGTCTCGCGCCAGACGGCCACCCGGGTCGTCGGTGACCGGCCTTCGTGGATGACGGCCGAAGTGGGGGAAACATTCGGTATGCGCGCCCTGCGAATACTACTGATCGTCGTCGTGATCCTGGGCGGCCTGTTCGTGCTCGTGGACCGGGTGGCGGTCTACTTCGCCGAGAACGAGGCGGCGGACAAGCTCAGGACCACCGAGAACCTGGCCTCCACCCCGGACGTGTCCATCAACGGCTTCCCGTTCCTCACCCAGGTGGCGTCCGGGGAGCTGGACGACGTCGAGATCGGCATCAAGGGCTACGAGGCGGACACCGGCAGCACCGCCGCCGGAGCCCCGAAGACGATCCGTGTCGACGACATCGACGCCCACATGAAGGGCGTGAAGTTCTCCGGCGACTACAGCTCCGCCACCGCGGCCACCGCCACCGGCACCGCCCTGGTCTCCTACGACGAGCTGCTGAAGGCGGCCAAGTCCGGGCCGACGCAGATCATCCCGGGGATCACCGCCGAGGTCGTCGGGCTGTCCGACGGCGGCAACGGCAAGATCAAGGTCGAGGTCAAGGTGCGGGCGGCCGGCGCGGAGCAGACCTACCCGGTGCTCAGCTCGGTGACCGTGGAGGGCTCCACGGTCAAGGTGCACGCCGACTCGCTGCCCAAGCTGGTCGTGCAGCTCGCCGAGTCCCGCATCCGCGCGATAACCGACTTCCAGCAGACGATCGACCAACTGCCCGGCGACGTCAGGCTCGACAAGGTCGAGGCGGCGAAGAACGGCGTGGAGATCACCGTGAAGGGTTCGGACGTCAAGCTCGCGGGGTAAGGACGAGGGGCCTCGCGAGGCCGGGACCAGAGCCGCTGTGGACCCGCGGCGTCCGAAGGGCGAGACGCCGTCGTCCGCGGCGCGGCCGGGGCGGCGGACACACCGGGGCCGAGGCCGTACGGCGGACATTCGGGCGGCGATCCGATCCCGTATCCCGGACGATGGCGTCTCACCATACGACACGCCGGTGACATCTCCCGCCGTCCGTCCCTACGATCGGCACCATGAAGCGACAGGCGGATCTCACGAAGCGGCGGGCAGTAGACCTGTGCCGCGTCGCCGCCATGCTCTGTCGCACCTTCTGAGCGGAGAGCGCAGACCTCCGCATTCCCCGCCCTGTGCCCAGGGCATCCGTGCGCCGCCGTCGCCTCGGAGCGGACGCGCGCGCACCTCTCGCACTCGTCATCGCACGTAATTGCACCGGCACTCGCACGCCCCGCCGCAACTGCCCCGGAGGAGACACATGAGCCGCAGCGACGTCCTGGTAGACGCCGACTGGCTGCAGGACCACCTGGACGACCCGACGATCGCCATCGTCGAGGTCGACGAGGACACGTCCGCCTACGAGAAGAACCACATCAAGAACGCGATCCGCATCGACTGGACCAAGGACCTCCAGGACCCGGTCCGCCGTGACTTCGTCGACCAGGAGGGCTTCGAGAAGCTCCTGTCGGAGAAGGGCATCGCCAACGACCACACGGTCATCCTCTACGGCGGCAACAACAACTGGTTCGCGTCGTACGCCTACTGGTACTTCAAGCTGTACGGCCACGAGAGCGTCAAGCTCCTCGACGGCGGCCGCAAGAAGTGGGAGCTGGACGCCCGCGAGCTGGTCGACGGCTCCGAGGTGCCCGAGCGCGCGAAGACCGAGTACAAGGCCAAGCCGCAGGACACCTCCATCCGCGCGTTCCGCGACGACGTCGTGGCCGCGATCGGCGCGCAGAACCTGGTCGACGTGCGTTCGCCCGACGAGTTCTCCGGCAAGCTGCTCGCCCCGGCCCACCTGCCGCAGGAGCAGTCGCAGCGTCCGGGCCACGTCCCGAGCGCCCGCAACATCCCGTGGTCGAAGAACGCCAACGACGACGGCACGTTCAAGTCGGACGAGGAGCTGAAGGCCCTCTACACCGACGAGAACGTGGACCTCGCCAAGGACACGATCGCCTACTGCCGCATCGGCGAGCGCTCCGCCCTGACCTGGTTCGTCCTGCACGAGCTGCTCGGCGTCCAGAACGTCAAGAACTACGACGGCTCCTGGACCGAGTACGGCTCCCTCGTCGGCGTGCCGATCGAGCTCGGCGCCGCCAAGTAGGACCGCCCCCTTTCAACCGCCCCCCTTTCAAGACCTCTGGAGAAGCACATGTGTGGAGCGAAGGCCGGCGGCCCCGACGCCTCGACGATCAAGCCCGGTGAGACCACCATCCAGGGCCAGGTGACCCGCGACGGCGAGCCCGTGACCGGCTACGTCCGCCTCCTGGACTCGACCGGCGAGTTCACCGCGGAGGTTCCCACCTCCGCCACCGGACAGTTCCGCTTCTACGCGGCCGAGGGCACCTGGACCGTCCGCGCCCTCGTGCCCGGCGGCACCGCCGACCGCACGGTCGTCGCCCAGCAGGGCGGCCTCGCGGAGGTCGCGATCGCGGTCTGACGCCGCGCGCCGGAACTGGGGCCGCACCCCTCGGGTTGGACGCCTGGGTGCGGCCCTTCGGCGTGTCCGGATCCGTGTCCGGACCTACCCTGGAGTCATGTACGCGCGCCGACGGCACGTCTACTTCGCGATGATGGGCGTCTGCATCGCGCTGTTCGTCCTGGCCTGGGGCGTCGTCCGCATCTGGTCCGTCCCGGCGGCCGTGGCGATGTGCGTGGTGGCGATGGTCATCCCCCCGGTCGCCGCGATGGTCGCCAACCGCCGCGGCCCCGAGGACCGCTGGTGGGACGACCCGTCCGGCGACCCCACGTCCGACGAGTGGTGGGACGAACTGGACGGCAAGAAGCGCCCGCGGTGACGGCCGGGCCCCGCGTCTCACCGTCTCAGCGTCTCAGCGTCTCAGTAGACGAGCGCCTGCGTATCGTCCGCCAGGGCCTCCTGGACGAAGACCTGGGCGCCCGCGATGCGCACACCCTCGATGACGTCCTGCTCCGTGATGTCGCGGCGGGCCGCGCACTGCGTGCACAGGGTGACCTTGCCGCCGGCGAGCAGGGAGTCGAGCAGGTCGGGCAGCGGGGCGGCGTGCGGCAGCTCGAACTCGGCGGCCCGGCCCGGCAGGGCGAACCACGCCGATTCGCCGGTCAGCCACAGGGAGACGTCCACGCCGCTGGCCACGGCCACCGCCGCAACCGTGAACGCCTGCGAGCAGCGTTCGGGGGCGTCGGCCCCCGCCGTCACCTTGATCACGAGTTTCTTCGCCATGGCCGAATCGTAATCAACACCTCCACAACTCCGGCCGTGGGTCAGGAGTCTCCTGTGCGCACGCATGTGGCATGCGCGCTTCACGTTCCTGTGGGGGAGTCTTGGAAGTACCCGAAGAGGGACCCGACGCGCCGGCGGTCCCGGTCGCGTCCGTCGTGCCCGACGACGCGGACCCGGGTGCGCCCCGGCCCCGCCGTCGCCGTCGTCGCCGTACGATCCTGCTGATCGCCGGCGCCGCCCTGCTCGGCGTCGTCGCCGGCGCCTGCACCGGCTACCTGGTCCAGGCCGACCGCGAGCCCACCGCGCTGCCGTCCCTGTCGCAGCCGGAGCTCGCGCAGGCCGGGGGCCCCGGCCCCGAGCCGCTGCCTGCCTCGCTGGACCGCCGTCTGAAGACCGAGGGCGACCTGCGCAAGCTGCTGCTGAAGAAGCCGCGCGGCGCCAAGGACTCCGAGTGGCTGTCCCGGTCCCACGGCTGGATGGACACGGCCGACTACGCCGAGGAATTCCAGCAGCCGGCCGCCGAGTTCGGCAAGCTCGTCGGCGACGAGTTCCGCCGCGCCGCCGTCACCGGCTGGCGGAGCGGCTACCAGGCCGTCGAGATCCGGCTGGTCCAGTTCCGGCAGGAGGAGACCCCCGCGGCCTTCGACTCCGTCGAGAACCATCAGTTCTGGGCGGTGAACAAGGACGACACCGACAACAGCCGGCCGGTGCCCGGCACGGGCAGCGGCATGGCATACGCCCACCCCCGGCCCGAAACCCAGGTGGGCTCCGTGCCGCTGTACATGGCGGAGGCGCACGCCGTCCGCGGTGACGTCGCCATGGAGATCTGGATGTACGACACCCGGCCGATCCCCAAGGCGAAGATCGCGGACCTGGCCGAGCGGCAGATGGAGCGGCTGTGAGCGACAACCAGTACCGGCCGGACGCCGAGGCGAGCCCGGCCGAGCCTGCCCCGGCCGCGGGCACCGGCCCCGATTCCGCCCCGTCCGCGCCCGCTCCGGTGGGGCCTGCCGGGGCCGAGTCCGCGTCGGTCGAGTCCGCGTCGGTCGAGTCCGCGTCGGCGGGGGACACCCCGGCCGGGGCCGTTCCGGCCGAGGGCGGCGCGCTGCCCGGCCCGCTCGCCGGGAAGGGCCGTCGGCGTGGCCGGATCGCCGCCGTCGCCGGGTCCGTCCTGCTGGCCGCGGCCGTCGTCGCGGGCGTCGGGTACACCGTCGTCACCGTCGAGAACGCCGACCGGGACGCGGGCGCCCCCGTGTGGAAGCTCCCGAAGACGAAGCCCGCGGACACCGAGGCGGCGGACGCCAAGGGGCTCGCCGGGATGCTCGTGCCCTACGGCGCGGACGGCTGGAGCCGCGGCCCCGACATCGGCGAGTTCGGTTCCGACACGCAGCTCGGAGGCGCCCGGGCCACGGCCCTGCGCAAGGAGTGGGTGAGCGGACTGCCGCGCTCACAGCGCCGGGAGCTGGAGCGGCGGATCGACAAGCAGCGCATCCAGGGCATGGCGATGCGCAGCTACGTCAGCACCGACGAGAAGTCCTCGGTCTACACCAGCCGGGCGTCCACGGTGAGCATCCAGCTCGTGCAGATGGACAACAAGGCGGCCCTGCGCGACGCCGCGGAGTTCCAGCACGGGCTCCTCGACGCCCTCGGCGTCTTCCGGGACGGCCCGCGCGTCGAGGGCCACAAGAACGCCCGCTGCTTCCTGCCGCCCGTGGACAAGGACGAGAAGCTGGACACGATGTACTGCTCCGCCTACCAGGGAGACGTCCTGGTCACCCTCAGCGCCGACGGCGCCAAACCCCTGGAGGCCCGCGGGGTCGCGAGGCTGCTGAAGGAACAGCTGGACCGCATCGCCGAGCCGGGGAAGGCCGTATGACGGAGCAGACGGAGCAGACGGAGCAGACGGAAGTGACCGAGCAGCCGGACGTCACCGAGCAGGTCGTGCAGGCAGACCAGGTCGAGAAGGCAGAGCAGGCCGGCCCGCAGCCGCCCCTCGCCGTGCCGTCGGCGCCGTCCGCGCCGCCGCCCCTCACCGTGCCGCCGGCGCCGTCCGTGCCGCCCGCGCCCCGCAGGGACCGCCGCGTGCTGCGGGCCGTTCTGCGCTGGACCGCCGCCGTCGCCGTGTTCGCGGCGGCCGGGGCGGGAACGGCGTACGGGATCACGGCGATGGACCGGACGGACGTACCGGGTCTGGCGACCGCGTCCGACGGGCGCTGGGACTACCCGACGCTGACCAGGCCGCCGCTGCCGTCCGGCAGCCCGGGACCGCTCGCCCCGTCGAACAAGGCCGGCGCCCACTACGCCGACCTGCGCGCCCTCGTGCTGCCCGCGCCGAAGGGGGCGACCGAGGACCCGAAGCTGCGCGGGAAGGACGGCTGGCTGGCGACCGGCGACTTCCTCGCGGAGTACCCCGAGAAGGACGACCGCGACACGCTGCGCTGGAAGCTCGTCGACCACGCCCTGCGGCACATCGCGGCCCGCGGCTGGACCACCCCGGACGGCACCAGCACCCGGATCTACCTGCTCCACTTCGGCACCGCAGCCGTCGTGGACGACCTGCTCGACGACGGCGTCGCTCCGACCAGCGCCCCCGCCTTCCGGGTGCGCGGAGCGGACGCGTCCGCCTTCGACGAGGACTTCCCCGGAGCGGCCCGGGTCGACGGCGTCGAGCGCAGGTCCTACGTCGAGCAGGCGCCCTACGGCGGCGAGCAGGTGCGGCAGGCCTACCTGGCCGCCGGGGACGTCCTCGCGGTGATCGTGCAGTCCAGGAAGGGCGGCGCGAAGGCGGTGCCGTTCCAGCAGACCGTCACCCTGCAGAGCCAGCTGCTCGGCTGAGCCCCGCAACGGCGTACCTCACGGCGGAAGCCGGGGCCCGGCCGCGTAAGCTGGGCTCCGGTCCGTCTGTACCGCCACCCTGGTTCGTCCCAAGGAGCACCTCGTGCTGGAGTACTTCTACGAAGCCCTGCTGATCCTGGTCTGCGTCGGCGTCCTCGCCTTCGCCGGGCTGACCGTGAAGAAGCTGTACCAGGGCCAGCGCTGACCCACGTCTAGGAACCTCTCCTCATGATCGAGATCCCGTCCGACCTCCACAAGGACCTCGTACCCCTCGCCTTCCTGCTCGGCAACTGGGCCGGCGCGGGCGTGCACGACTTCCCCGGCTCGGAGAAGTGCAACTTCGGACAGGAGGTCACCTTCACGCACGACGGCAGGGACTTCCTGGAGTACCACTCCCGCACCTGGGTGCTGGACAACGACGGGAACAAGGTCCGTCCCCTGGAGTCCGAGTCCGGCTTCTGGCGGGTCGACGCCGGCCGCAAGGTCGAGGTCACGATGACCCGCGACGACGGCGTCATCGAGATCTGGTACGGCGAGCTGGCCGCCAAGAAGCCGCAGATCGACCTGGTCACGGACGCGGTGGCGCGCACGGCGGCCTCCCGCCCCTACAGCGGCGGCAAGCGCCTGTACGGCTACGTCAAGAGCGACCTGATGTGGGTCGGCGAGAAGCAGACGCCCGACGTCGAGCTGCGCCCCTACATGTCGGCGCACCTGAAGAAGGTCGTCACCCCCGAGGAGGTCGAGCGCTGGGCCAAGGCCCTGCCCGACGACCTGCCCGACGACGGGATCGCCTTCTTCAAGTAGTCCTCCGGCGCCTTCACCGGCTCCCTCACGTCCCCCGTGCCGCAGTGGCCTGGGGGACGTTCTGCTCGTCGGGTCCCCTGGAGCGTGTGCAGCTCAGGGGTTAACGGAATTCATTGCATGGCAATGCGCTTGCAAGGTGATGGCTCGCGTGGCCACAGTGGCGATGTCGTCGAGGGCGAGTGCCAAGCGTCGCGTGCCTGAGCCTGGCCGTGCCGGTGCCTGACATCGTGGACCAGCGCCACAGTCTGGACCCCGCGCGGTACGTCCGTCCGCCCGGCCACGGCTCGGCCGCCGGCGCGCCCGGCCCGGACGAGACCCGGGACGTCCTGGCGAGACTGTCCGAGGAGCTTGCGAGCCTGCACGCGCGGGCGGAGGCGGCCGACGCCGAAGCGGCCAGGCGGCTCAGGAGGTACGGACTGTGACGACGGCCGGCGAACTCGTGCCGCCGCCCGGCTGGTCGCGCAGGCCCCTGGCAGAGCTGTGCCTGTCCATCGGCACGGGCCCGGCCCGACGCCCCGAGGACAAGGGACGTACCCGGGCGGACGGCGGAGTTCCCCTGGTACTGCCCCGCGATCTGCACGGCCGGCGGATCGTCACCGAGGATGCCCCAACCGTACCGGCGATCTCCTGGGACCGGGCACGCACGCCGGCGAAGTACGAGTTGGCCGAAGGGGACGTCCTGCTCACCCGGACGGGCACCGTGGGCCGCTGCGCCCTGGTCACCGGGGAGCACGCGGGCTGGCTTTTCCACCCCAACCTGGTCCGGCTCAGGCTGCCGGAGGCGGGACCGGTCGGAGCCGCGTATCTCGTCGCCTGGCTGAGCGCGACGGCCGCACAGGAGTGGATCACAGCCCGCACGGTGAGGGCGGTCATCCCCTCGCTGAGCATCCGCACCCTGGGCGAGCTGCCCGTCCTCCTCCCGTCGGCCGCCGAGCAGGCGGCCATCGGTGCCACGCTCGCCGCTCTCGACGACAAGATCCAGGCGCACGCGGAGATCGCTCGCGTGACCCGCGCCTACCGCGGCGCGCTCGCCGACGCCCTGCTGAACGGCGTCCTGTCGGCCGAGCCGTGAGACCCGGTCCGCCCCGCCCTAGACTTGGGTGCGTGGTGAGCACCGACTGGAAGAGCGACCTGAGGCAGCGCGGCTACCGGCTGACGCCGCAGCGCCAGCTTGTCCTCGAAGCAGTGGACACCCTGGAGCACGCGACCCCCGACGACATCCTCGTAGAGGTGAGGAAGACGGCGTCGGGGGTCAACATTTCCACCGTCTACCGCACCCTGGAGCTGCTGGAGGAGCTGGGGCTGGTCTCGCACGCCCACCTCGGGCACGGGGCGCCCACCTACCACCTCGCCGACCGCCACCACCACATCCACCTGGTCTGCCGCGACTGCCAGAACGTCATCGAGGCGGACGTCCAGGTGGCGGCCGAGTTCACCGCGAAGCTCCGGCGGGAGTTCGGCTTCGAGACGGACATGAAGCACTTCGCGATCTTCGGCCGCTGCAAGGACTGCTCCCGCAAGGGGTCAACTGCCAAGTCGTAGGCTTGTGTCCATGAAAAGCCCCCTGCTGTCCCTGCCCGGCGCCGTCCCCGCCGAGGGTGTGGACGAAGGCGTCGCCGCCCACTACGGCGACCTGTTCCGCGAGCAGCGCGCCCTCGCCGACGGCACCGGCTTCGTCGACCTCTCCCACCGCGGCGTCGTCACCGTCTCCGGCGAGGACCGGCTGAGCTGGCTGCACCTGCTGCTCACCCAGCACGTCAGCGAACTGCCGGCCGGCCAGGCCACCGAGGCGCTGATCCTGTCCGCGCACGGCCACATCGAGCACGCGCTGTACCTCGTGGACGACGGCGCGACGGTCTGGGCCCACGTCGAGCCCGGCACCCAGGAGGTGCTGATCGCGTACCTGGAGTCGATGAAGTTCTTCTACCGGGTCGAGGTCGCCGACCGCACGGACGAGTTCGCGGTCGTCCACCTGCCGGCCGGCTCGATCGCCGAGGTGCCCGAGGGCGTCGTGGTGCGCGAGACGCCCTACGGCCGCGACCTGTTCCTGCCCCGCGCGGAGCTGGAGTCCTGGGCCGCGCAGGCCGGGCCGCCGGCCGGGATACTCGCCCACGAGGCGCTGCGCGTCGAGCAGCACCGCCCGCGCCTCGGCTTCGAGACCGACCACCGTACGATCCCGCACGAGCTGGGCTGGATCGGCACCGCGGTGCACCTGCAGAAGGGCTGCTACCGCGGCCAGGAGACGGTCGCCCGCGTGCAGAACCTCGGAAAGCCCCCGCGTCGCCTGGTCTTCCTGCACCTGGACGGCAGCGAGGTCCACCTGCCGCCGCACGGCACCGAGATCCGGCTCGCGGACGAGGGCCCCGACGGCCGCAAGATCGGCTTCGTCACGACGTCCGCCCGCCACCACGAGCTGGGCCCGGTCGCGCTGGCCCTGGTCAAGCGGAACGTCCCGCTGGACGCGCGGCTGGTGGCGGGGGACACGGCGGCCGCCCAGGAAACGGTCGTGGAGCCGTAGACCGACCGGTCCCGCGTCCGCTCCGAGGGGCCTGAGATGTCCAGCAGGACTCAGATGTCCAGCAGGACGGTGAACGGGCCGTCGTTCGTCAGCGACACCCGCATCCGCGCGCCGAAGCGGCCCGTCGCCACCGTCGCGCCCAGCGCGCGCAGCTGGGCGACCACCTCGTCGACCAGCGGTTCGGCGACGTCGCCGGGGGCGGCCGCGTTCCAGGTGGGGCGGCGGCCCTTGCGGGCGTCGCCGTACAGGGTGAACTGGCTGATCACGAGCAGCGGGGCGTTGACGTCGCTGCACGACTTCTCGTCGTGCAGCATCCGGATCGACCACAGCTTGCGGGCGAGCTGGGCCGCCTTCTCCTTGGTGTCCTCGTGTGTCACGCCGACCAGGACGCACAGTCCCTCGCCGGTGATCTCCCCGACGGTCTCGCCGTCCACGACGACGCTCGCGCCGTCCACCCTCTGCACCACTGCACGCATGCGCCCCATGATGCCGTGCGGCCGTGGGCGGCCCGCACCGGGCTTCCGGGCGGGTCCGGAAAGCTTCCCGGGGGACCTGTTTCTGACCTCAACCCCCTCATGTGGGGCCGATCGGGGGCACTCGGTCACATAGCGGCCACTTGGGGTGGCACGATGCTCCCACACGCCGGTCGAGGGGACGGTAGAGGCACATGAGAACTTCGAGTACCGGGCAGCCGTCCGGGCCCGTCGCGCTGACCGACGCGACGGGCCCCGGCACGCTCCGGCCGCCCGCGCAGCGCACCGACAGTCCGGGCCCGTTTCTGCCCGCCGACGCGCCGGAGCACGAGCTGACCGTGCTGAGCCTGCCCGAGCTGCGCGCCCTGCGCCGGGACGCGCAGCGCGACGAGGCCGACCTCAGTTACGTACGGCGGCTGCTGCAGGGCCGGGTCGACATCCTGCGGGCGGAGCTGGCCCGCCGGTCCCCCGCGGGCGCGGGCTCCGTCGTCGAGCGGCTGTCCGAGATCCTCGCCGACGGCCCCGCCCGGCACCGTTCCTCGGCCCGCCACGTGACGCTGGGCACGCCGCACGGCGAGGAGTACCGGCGGCTGGCCGCCGACATGCTCGCCGAGGTGGAGCTGTCGGACCTGGGCGCGCGCACGGACCAGGAACTGCAGACCGCGATGAGGCGGCTGGAGCGCTACGAGCAGCAGGTCTCCCGGCGACGGCAGCTGCTGCAGCGCACCGCGGACGACTGCGGCGGCGAGATCGCGCGCCGGTACCGCGAGGGGGAGGCCCAGGTGGACGACCTGCTGACGTGAGGGCGGCGGCGACCGCTCGGGGACGCGCTCAAGCGCGCTCGAGCACGCGCTCAGGGACGTGCTCGGGGACGTGCTCGGGGACCCGCTCAGGGATCCGCTCAGGGATCCGCTCGAGGACGTGCGGGCGAAATCCGCGCGACACCCCCGCGGCCGTGCGCCTACCGTGCTGCCATGAGCCGAGCCGCCGACATCGACGTACGCCCCGTCACCGAGGCCGAGTACCCCGAGTGGCTGCGTGCCCTGAGGACCGGGTTCCTGCAGCGGCCGACCGTCTCCGATGACGAACTCAAGGCACGCGCGACCCAGTTCGAGCCCGGCCGTTACCTGGGCGCCTTCGACGGGGGCCGCTGCGTGGCGACCTTCCGGTCCTTCGCGCAGGAGGTCACGGCGGTCGGCGGCGCCCCGGTGCGGGCCGACGCGGTCTCCATGGTCACCGTCACCGCCACCCACCGCCGCCGCGGCCTGCTCACCCGGATGATGACCCGGGACCTCGTGGCCGCCAAGGAGCGCGGGGACGTGGTCGCCACGCTGATCGCCGCCGAGTACTCGATCTACGGCCGCTTCGGCTTCGGCCCCGCCACCCACCAGACCGAGTGGACGGTCGACGTCCCGCGCGCCGGCCTCGACGCCCGCGGGCCCGTCCTCGCGGACGGCGGCCGCGTCGACCTGGTGGACGGCGACGAGGTGCGCAAGATCGGCCCCGAGCTGCACGAGCGGGTACGCCGCGCCACACCGGGCGCCGTCAGCCGCGGCGACTGGTGGTGGCAGCTCAACACGGGCGCCGTGCGCGTCGACCCGAAGTGGACCGAACCGTTCTGGGCGGTCCACCGCGCGGCCGACGGCACGGTCGAGGGCCTCATGGCGTACGAGGTGGACGACCGGTGGGGCGACGCCAAGCAGCCGCTGAACACGGCGAGCGTGCGGTCCCTGATCGCGTCGACCCCGGCCGCCGAGCGCGCCCTGTGGCACTACCTCTGCTCGATCGACTGGGTCACCCGGGTCAAGAGCGGCTCGCGGGCCCCCGACGACCTGCTCCCCCTTCTGCTGCCCGACCCGAGGGCCGCCCGCATCACCACGCAGGCGGACTGGCTGTGGGTGCGCATCCTGGACGTCGAACGCGCGCTCCGGGCGCGGACGTACGAGGGGACCGGCTCGCTGGTGCTGGAGGTGACCGACCGTGCCGGCCTCACCGGCGGCCGCTACCGGCTGGAGGCGTCCGCGGTGGGCGCGTCCTGCACGCCCACCCGTGACCGTGCCGAACTGACCCTGGACGTCGCCGAACTGGCGACCCTGTGGCTGGGCGACGAGTCGGCGGTGCGGCTGGCGGCGCTGGGCCGGGTCCGGGAAGAACGAGCGGGCGCCGCCCTGGTGGCCGACGCCCTGCTGCGCACGTCCAGGCGACCGTGGTGCCCGGACATATTCTGACGCTCCTTTCGCCGGTGACGGTGGACTCATCCGTAGCGTGCTCTTCAGTTGTGGCTGTGCTGTTCAGTTGTGGCTGTGCTGTGGAGTTGTGGCTGTGCGGGTGCTGCTGTTCGGTTGTCGGTGTTCGGTTGTGACGGTGCCGTTCGTGCGGGCCGACCGAGCTCCCGGCTCCCCTCCGGAAGGGAACGCGGTCGACCGGATCCGTGGCGGCCGAGCCGGTGCGGCGCGGCCGGTGTCGTCCGGACCGGGCGTGCTCCCCGTGACGCGACGTCCCAGGACCTTTGGCCAACCATCCTGAAGCACGACCATGTTGCTCAAGTTGGCGACCAACTTGTCTGTAGTTATCTCCGCTTGGAAGCGTCTCATAACCACCTTCGCATGAACTGCCGCAAGATGGCGGGAAGTTGTAGTGTTCTGGTGTGGACCCGAAACACGCCTCCGTCAATGGGCGGGAACGGTCACAGCGGCCACAGAAGACACACCGTGAAGTGGCCGACGAGCTGCGTGCCCGCATCCGCTCGGGCCGGCTCCGCGCCGGTCAGCGCATGCCCACGCAGGCGAAACTCGCCGACGAGTTCGGCGTCGAACGCGGCGCCGTACGCCAGGCCCTGCGCATCCTGCAGTCGGAGCACCTGCTGACCAACGTCTCCAAGGGCGCTCCGGCCACCGTCGCCCCCGATCCGGGTCTCACCGACGCCCTGACCGGCCCCGCGGCCCTGCCGATGCCCACGACGGTCGCTCTGGCCCCGCGGATCGCGGCCGCCTTCGCCGCCCCGCACGTCGAGATCGACGCCCTCTGCCTGACCTCGGTGTCCCTCACCCTCGCCATCGGCGAGCCGCTGCGCCGGATCCACGCCGGACAGCTGAAACCGGCCAAGGTCGACGTCCGGGTGCTGCTGCCCAGCCGCGACATCGACCTGGCCTTCCCGACCCCGGTGGACCCCTCCGCCGACGGCCGGCTCCAGCGCCGCTGGCTGGCCCAGCGCAACGCCCAGGGGCAGGTGCTCAAGCACAACCTGCTGGCCCTGCGCTCCACGCACGGCATCGACGTACGCGTCGCCTTCCGCGCGCTGCCCTTCACCCCGCCGGTGAAGCTGTACCTGCTCAACGGCACCGAGGCCCTGTTCGCGTACTACACGCTCACCCGGCGCGAGGCGGAGATCGACCAGGAGCACCTGGAGATGTACGACGCCGAGGGCACCCAGTCGATGCTGTTCGCCTTCGAGCAGGGTGCCGGCCTGCGCGACACGACGTTCGTGGAGCAGTCGCACCTGTGGTTCAACGCACTGTGGGAGACGATCAGCTCGGAGCTGCTGCTCACGGGCTGACGTCTCCCACGGACGGCCGGACCGGGCTTCCCCTCACAAGGCGGGACCCGCGACCAGCAGGGCGAGCAGTACCGCCCCGACGGAGCTGACGGTCGGGTTCTTGGCCTTGATCCCCGTGGTGAGCAGGAGCAGGCCGATGACGCCGACGGCGCCGTACTTCCAGGTGACGAGCTGCTCGAAGCCGACGACGAGGACCGCCGACAGCAGGGCGAGGGCAGGCATGGTGGTTCCCCCTTCAGGCGTGGGCAGGACGGGCGTGGGGGGTGCGAGGCGGAAGAAGTCGGACGGACGGGGAAGCAACGGGAGGCAAACCCTCCGCCAACTCGACCAAGTTGGTAACCAACTCTGCCTATGTTGTCCCCACTTGGCAGCCAGTCATAAACAACTTTCAAACAACTCCCCGTAGATGGGAGTAAGTTGTACCGTTTGGTCGTGACTCAGGAGAACGTGGCGGAGAACGTGGCAGTGAACGGCGACAGGAAGCTCTCCCCGCAGGAGATCGCCGGCATCCTCCGGGACCGGATCCGCAGCGGTGACCTGAAGGCAGGGGACCGCCTGCCCACCCAGGCCGAACTCGCGGTCGAGTTCGGCGTGGAGCGGGGCACCGTGCGCCAGGCCCTCCGGGCGCTCCAGGAGGACGGCCTCCTCAGCAACGTCAGCAAGGGCAGCCCGCCGAGGATCGCGGAGCCGGCGCCCGACCGGAGCGAGCCCCAGCCCACGATGGTGGGGCTGGCCCCGCGCCTCGCCGAGGCGTTCTCGGCCCCGCGGGTCCGCGTGGACGCCGCCTGCCTCACGGCGGAGACCCTCATGCTCGCCCTGGGCGAGCCGGTCCGGCTGATCCACCAGGGCCGGATCCGCCCCGAGTCGATCGACGTGCGCATCCTGCTGCCCAGCCGCAAGATCGACCTCGCCTTCCCGGTGCCGGTGGACGGCCGCGGCGAGGACGACGCCGTGCACCAGCGCTGGCTCACCCAGCGCAACGCCCAGGTGCAGGTCCTGCGGCACAATCTGTGGGCGTTGCGCTCCTCGCACGGCATCGACGTGCGCGTGACCTTCCGCGCGCTGCCCTTCACCCCGCCGGTGAAGCTGTACCTGCTCAACGGCACCGAGGCGCTGATCGCGTACTACATGATCACCCGGCGCGAGGAGGAGTGGGACAGCGGCACCCTGGAGATGTACGACGCCCTGGGCGGCAAGTCGCTGCTGTTCTCCTTCGAGCAGCGCTCCGGCCGGCGGGACGCGGCGTTCGTCGAACAGTCCCAGAAGTGGTTCGACGCCCTCTGGGAAACCATCACGACGGACCTGACACTCTCCTAGTGACTTCCGATACGGCGCAGACTGAACCGGTGACGGCAGAGACAGAGAACCTGCGTGAGCTGATCACCGAGGCCCGCTTCGTCCTGTTCGACTTCGACGGCCCCATCTGCCGTCTCTTCGCGGGGCACACGGCGGAGAGCGTGGCCAAGGAACTGGTGGACTGGCTGGAGCTGCAGGGGCTGAGAGAGCTGCTGACGGAGGAGGAGCGGGTCCACCCCGACCCGATGGTCGTCCTGTACGCCGTCAACCGGAGGCATCCGCGCAGCGACCTGGTGACCGAGCTGGAGGAACGGCTCACGCAGCAGGAGCTCAAGGCGGTCGCCTCCGCCATGCCGACCGCGTACGCGGACCCGCTGATACGCACCTGGACCGCCGTGGGCGGCAGGCTGGCGGTCGCCAGCAACAACTCGCCCCGCACGGTGACGGAATACCTCTCCGTCCGCGGCCTGGCCGACTGCTTCGCCCCGCACGTCTACGGACGCACCGGCGAACTCGACCTCCTCAAGCCCCACCCGCACTGCCTCAACCGGGCGCTGAACGCCATGGGCGCCGCCCCCTCCACCGCCCTCATGATCGGCGACGCCCCCACGGACCTCCTGGCCGCCGAGCGGGCGGGAGTGCCGTTCCTCGGCTACGCGCGCAACCCGTACAAGGAGCGGCAGCTGAGGGACGCGGGCGCCCGCACCGTCGTGGCGTCCCTGGAACCCGTACTGAGAGCGCTGCTGGGTTAGGGCCTGTCCGGCGGATCATGCTGGAGACGCGTGGTCACCTGGGTTGGAAGGCGCCGCCGGTTTCCTCCGACCTGATCCGCCGGACAGCCCTAGGCCTGAGTCATCAGGAGCACGAAGACCACGGCGCCGGCCGACAGGCAGGCGGTGTCGCGCGCACGGAAGCCGGTGCCCAGCAGGAACAGGCACAGCAGCCCGAGGGGCCCGAACCGGGACGTCAGCAGCTGCTCGGTGCCCAGTGCCATGACGGTGCCCACCAGTTGGAGGAAGACCACGGGACCCCACCCCTTTCACTTGTCTTCACTTCTCTGACAACCGATCAACAACCCTTCCAATTGGACTGGTTGCTTTGAATTGGATGTGCCCTGACCGCTTGATCCCTTAACTGCCTTTCACATCTCGCCCGCCCAACCGTCCAATCCTGCCGCCAATGTGGCCGAAAGCGGTTTGCCCCACCGCTCGAAGAGGTACGGTCGCGGTGTGAGCACAGAGCGTGGCGACGGCGGCGGGAAGGGCTCCAGCTCCCTTCTGGAGGACCTGCGGGCTCGTATCGCCGACGGCACCTACCCCCTGGGCGGCCTCCTGCCGACGCAGCGGGAGCTGGCCGAGGAGTTCGGCATCTCGCGCGACACCGTGCAGCGCGTGCTGCGTGAGCTGAAGAGCGAAGGCTGGATCGAATCCCGCCAGGGCAGCGGCTCACGGGTCGTCAAGAGCCCCATACACTCCGGCCGGGAGCCGCAGGCGGCGCCACGGCTGCGTGCGGCGCTCGGGCCGTTCGTCGCCCGGGCCTTCGCCCAGCCGGTCGTCCGGCTGGACGTCTTCACCCTGACGTCCGAGAGCCTGGACGCGCACGTCCGGCTGCAGGCCGAGCGCATCCGCACCGGGGAGATCGCCACCCCCGAACGCATCGAACTGCGGATGCTGCTGCCTTCCGAGAAGCTGGAACTGCCGTATCCGCGAGCGATGCCCCCGGCCGAGGAGGGGACCGCGGCGGAGCAGCCGGCCGCGCTTCAGGAGCGCATCCAGGAGCGACTGCGCGGCATCACCCGGCGGCACACGACCTCGTTGCGGTCGGCGCTGCGGGACCTGGAGACGGAGGGCGTGGTGCCGTCCGTGGACGTGCAGGTCCGGCAGGTCCCGTTGGTCCCCGCCTTCAAGCTGTACCTGCGCCGGGGCGCGGAGGCGCTGTTCGGGCCCTACGAGGTGGTCGAGCGCCCCATCCTGCTCGACGACGGGACCGAGATCGACGCCCTGGACGTCCTGGGCCTCGGCTCGACGCTGACCCGGCACGTGAACGACGAGGGCGACCCCAACTCCACCGGGTCCGTCTTCATGGAGAGCATGCAGACCTGGTTCGACTCCTGCTGGGAGCGGCTCGCCACCCCGCTGTGAGCCGCCGGTGTCCGCGGCACCGGGGCCGGGGGCGCGCCGGTGTCCGGTCTCCCCGCCTCAGCAGGCGCCTCACGAGTCGACGTGGTTGGCCGTCCTCCCGGCTCGCGGGGCACTACAGTGTGCGCACCCCGTCGCGACGCAGGGACATCGGTGGCGTCGTAGAGCTATTCAGGAGTGACCTTTGGGCGGTCCACCCAGGACGTCCGCATCGGTGCGTGACACGGCGTTCGATCGCCTCGTGTCGCACGCCACGGAGCAGGGCGAGGCCAGCCGGGGCCACCACAACCTCAACCACGTGGTGCGGCCCCCCGGGGACGTCGTGGCCCTGTTCCCCGCCCTGGCGGGACACGACCGGGTGACCGTGCGGCGGCGGATCCGGACGGCGCTGCCCGTGGTGATCAGGACCTGGCAGGACGAGGCGGAGATCCTCGGCGCGGTGCGCGGCGTGCTCCCGCACGTTCCGCAGTGCCTGGTCAAGCGGGGGGACGTGACCGTCCTCAGCTATGTGCGGGGCGTCCCGCTGTCCGCCATCTGCCGCAACGGCAAGCCGGTGGAACCGCATCTGGTCGCCGCCCTCGCCGGCCTGCTGGCGGACATGACACAGGTGCGCAGAAAGGATCTGCCACCGCTGCCGCAGTCCTGGCCCCGCACCAGCCGGGACAGCCGGGCCTTCCTGCGGGCGCTGGCGCAGGCCACGGAGGAGCAGGTCAGTCAGCCCAATTGGGCCGAGTTCGGCGGACTGTTCGCGATGCTCGGGATCAGGGAGGACGCCATGGCGCGCTTCGCCGAACGCGTCCCGGCGCTGATCAGTCGCCCGTTCAGCCTGCTCCACACCGACCTGCACCGCGACAACGTCATCTTCTCGTACGACGGCGACCCGCCCCTGATCTGTGTGGACTGGGAGCTGGCCACCTACGGTGACCCGGTGCACGACCTGGCCACCCACATCGTGCGGATGCAGTACCCGCGCGAGCAGCGGCAGGAGGTCGTCGACGCCTGGGTCGAGGCCATGGGGCGGCGGCGGCTCAAGGCGGTCAACGGCGCCCGGCGGGATCTGCGCCACTACGTGGCCTTCGAACACGCGCAGTCCGTCTATCCCGACGTGATGCGTGCGGTGACCTCGCTGGGCGACAAGTTCGACCAACGGGACCTGGACGCCGCGACGCACGCGGTGCACCACGCGCTGAAGGCGGCGGCCGAGCCGCTGCGCCTGAAGAGCGTGCCGGACGAGAAGGCGATCGAGGGGATCCTCGTGCGCTGGAACACCTCGCACGGCAAGCGGCACAGCCGGGACAGGGGTGCGATGGCCATCCCCTGCTGGCGCGATCCACGGGTCCCGGAGAGCCACCGGTTCCCCGCCTGGGCGGTCAGGGAGGCGCTTTTCGAGGAGGGTGCCGCGCCGGCGGACCATGTGTTCAAGGGGACCGCGCACCTCAGCACCGCGGTGCGGGTGCGGGGCATTCCGTTCCCGGTCATGGTGCGGCGGAAGGCGGGCACCGCCCATCCGCGCGAGCGGCGCTTCCTCAACGAGCATGCCGTGCTCCGGGCGATCGAGAAGTCCGGAGTGCGGGTGAACGCCCCGCGCGTGCTGGCCCTGGGCACGAGTCACCGCCATCGGGACCAGTTCACCATCCACACCTTCGAGGGCCCGCGGGGCGAGATCCGCCCGCCGGACCACCCGGTGGACGGCCTGCGGCCGCACGAGGCGGACGACCTGGTCGACCAGCTGCGCGCGCTGACCTCGGTCGACTGCTACGAGCTCGGCCCGGAGACGCTGGGCCAGGACTTCTACCAGGGGCTGCGCGGAGAGCTGCTGCGCATGGTGGCCGAACTGCCCAAGGAGACGCTGGCGCTCGCCAGGGAGCTGGGACTGCCCGGGAACATCGTCCGCCTCGGGGAGATCCTCGACCGGCACCTGCCGACTCCGCGCAGGGCCGTCCTGCTGCACGGCGACCTCAACCCCTGGAACCTGATCCGCCAGACGGACGGTACGGGACTCACCCTGATCGACTGGGAAATGGCCATAGTGGGTGACCCCCTCTACGACCTGGTCCGGCACATCCACCTCACACCGACACTCCCGGACATCCGGGAGCGCCTCTTCGCCCGCTGGTCCCGGCTGCTGCCGGAGGACTGCACGAAGGGCTGGCGCGACGACTGGCGGGTGTACCGCTGGATCGAGACCGTCCGCTCCGCCTACGTGGACCTGGACCGACTGGTCACCGGCGACGCCCTCGAAGCCCCGAACGTCCGGCGGGCCGTGGACACGTACGCCATGACCCTGAAGTCGGCGACCGCGGTGCTCGGGCTCAAGGACCGGACGACGACCAATCCCTATCTTGCCCTTGCCCTGCCGCGTGCCGACCATGAAGAGGCGCCGGCGTACGGGGCGCCCATGGAGGTGTGACCCGCGGACGGTGCGGAGTGCGGGGGAGGGCTGCGCGTGTCCGGTGGCGGGAACGGCATACCCGACGACGGTGTGGGCGAGAGACTGAGGCGCTTCCAGGCGCGCTTCGAGCCGGCGATCACCCGTGTGCTGTTGCCGGGCGGCTTCGTGACCGAGACGTTCCGGGCCCGGGAGGTGGAGATCAGCTTCCTCGGCTACCCGGGCGAGACGCTCTACAACGCCCTCTACCACCGGCTGGAAGCTCTCCTCGACGACCCCGGTCCGACGAGACGCGTCTCCATCAGGTTCCTGGTGCCGGACTTCCAGAAGCCCATGAGCGTGCCCTCCCGGGTGGGACCCGACGGCGCGCCGGTGGACGACGAGAGGTTCCGCAAGCGTCTGGAGCTGAAGTGCCGCGAATACGACCGGACCCTGTCGGCGATCGCGCAACGGCTCACCGCGGTGGGACGGACGACGGCGGAGTGCGAGTACCGCTGCTGCCCCGGTATCCCCAGGGACAAGATCTGCATCTTCAACCGGGAGTCGGTGCTGCATGGCCTGTACGACGTGGTGGCCCGCACCAGGGGCTACGGCACCGAACCCGACTACTACGACCCCAAGGGGTACCGCACCGACCTGAATATGTGGTCACGCCGGGACGGTGAGGACTCCAAGGCGGCCGTCGCCACCTGGAGCAAGCACTTCGACGACCTGTGGGGCCTGGCCGCGAAACCACCGTGGCGCCGGGGCACGGCACCCTGACACCCACCCCCGGCCGCACCCGGCGCCCCGCCCGGCACCCCCGTAGGCTCGCCCCATGAGCGAGATCGGCCTGCGGGAGCGCAAGAAGCGGCGGATGTACAAGGACGTCTCCGACATCGCGGTCCGGCTGTTCCTGGAGCGTGGCTTCGACGCGGTGTCGGTCGCCGAGGTCGCTGCCGCCGCCGAGATCTCCAAGCCGACCCTCTTCCGGTACTTCCCGGTCAAGGAGGATCTCGTCCTGCACCGGATCGCCGACCACGAGGGCGAGGCAGCCCGCGTGGTCGCCGAGGGGCCTACGCCCCTCGGCGCGCTGCGGCGGCACTTCCTCGACGGGCTCGAGCGGCGCGACCCCGTGACCGGGCTGAACGACGAGCCCGAGGTGCTCGCCTTCCACCGGCTGCTGTACGGGACCCCTGCCCTGGTCGCTCGGCTGTACGTGCACCTGGAGCGGTCCGAGGGCGCGCTCGCCCAGGCGCTCGGCGGCGGGCTCGACGCGCGGCTCGCCGCCGTGCAGATCGTCGCCGTGCAGCGCGTCCTCGCCCAGGAGAACTGGCGGCGCGTCGCAGGAGGCGAGCGGGTGGCGGACGTGCACGCGGACGCCGTCGTCGCGGCGGAGCGGGCGTTCGGGATGCTCGCGGCAGGCTTGCCGCACCTCGCATGACTGAAGCTCAGTAAAATATGTGACTCGGTTGCATTATGGGGTTACGCTCGGCCGCATGTCAGCCGAACCCGCCTCCGTCCAGGCCCTCCACCGCGAACGCGCCCACCACGACCGTTGCCGCGCCGCCCTCGCCGCCATGGTCGACGGCGCCCAGGACCACGTCGTCACCGGTGCGGACGTCTCCGCCTCCGGCGCCGACGCCGAGGTGCTCGGACGCGGACTGCGCGGTCGGGCCAGGAACCTGCGCGAGTTGCCCGAGGGACCCCTGTTCTTCGGGCGGCTGGACTTCGCCGACGTTCTCGGGGCCGCGGACGTTCCGGAGACGGCCGGCGCTCCGGAGACCGCGGACTCCCCCGAGTCGGCTCGTACCTCCGAGCCGGCCGGGACCCGCGAGCCGGCCCGTGGGCACGCCGGGCAGCGGTATCACATCGGGCGGCTGCGGATCAGTGAGCACCCGGCGGTCCCGCCCCTCGTCGTCGACTGGCGT
Source organism: Streptomyces sp. NPDC020996 (assembly GCF_040641355.1). NCBI lineage: Bacteria > Bacillati > Actinomycetota > Actinomycetes > Kitasatosporales > Streptomycetaceae > Streptomyces > Streptomyces sp. NPDC020996. Next base: position 12,283 of record NZ_JBFADM010000037.1, on the reverse strand, counting down.
GCGCCCGTCGCCCGCGCCTTCTACCAGGCGAGCGTCCGCGACCCGCTGGGCGTCGCCCTGCGCAGGAGGTTCGGCTGGGCGCCGGGGAGCAAGGGGGACTCCGCCGACCTGACCGGGCTGGAGGACGAGCGTCTCGACCGCCCGGGAGCGTGGGAGCCGTCGCTCAGCGGCATCGTCGCCCGCGAGATCGAGCGGCCCCGCGTCGGCCCCATGCGGGACATCGCCGCGACCATCCAGCCCGAGCAGGACGACCTCGTGCGGGAGGACCTCGCGCGGTCCGTGTGCGTGCAGGGCGCCCCGGGCACCGGCAAGACCGCCGTCGGGCTGCACCGGGCCGCCTACCTGCTCTACACCCACCCCCAGCGCCTCCGGCGCGGCGGACTGCTGATCCTCGGTCCCCACCGCACCTTCCTGTCATACATCTCCGAGGTGCTGCCCGCCCTCGGCGAGACGGGGGTGCGGCAGTCGACCCTGCGCGACGAGATCGCCGCCCACCCGGTCACCGCGGTCGACGGCGAGCGCACCGCCGTCGTCAAGCACGACGCGCGGATGGCGCAGGTGCTGCGCCGGGCCCTGTACGCGCGGGTGGGCGGCGGCGGCCCCGACTCCCTCGCCGTGGCCGACGGTTCGTACCGGTGGCGGGTGGCGGCCGACGAGGTCGCGCGGATCGTCGATGACGTGCGGGCCGAGGAGCCGCCGTACGAGGTCGGGCGGGAGCGGGTGCGGACGCGGATCGTGCGGTGCGTCCAGACGCAGGCCGAGCGACGGGCCGGGCCCCGGCCGAACAGTTGGGTGCGGAAGATCTCGCGAGCCGTCGGCGGGTACGTCGACGCCGTGTGGCCGCGGGTCCGGCCCGAGGAGGTGGTCGCCGGGCTGCTCGGTGACGCCGACGCGCTGCGTGCGGCGGCCGACGGGCTGCTGGACGCCGGCGAACAGGCGGCCCTGCGGTGGGCGAAGCCGCCGCGGTCGTGGCGGTCCGCGCACTGGTCGGAGGCCGACCTCGTCCTCCTCGACGAGGTCGCCGGGCTCCTCGCGCATCCCGGGGGGTACGGCCATGTCGTCGTCGACGAGGCGCAGGACCTCTCCCCGATGGAGTGCCGGGCCATCGCCCGGCGCGCGTCCTTCGGCTCGCTGACCGTCCTCGGGGACCTGGCCCAGGGCACCACGCCGTGGGCCGCCCGGTCCTGGGCCACCACCCTGCGCCACCTGGGGAAACCCGATGCGGCCCTGGTGCAGTTGACGACCGGGTTCCGCGTCCCGGCGGACGTCGTCGCGCTCGCCAACCGGCTGCTGCCGCTCCTCGACGTCGATGTTCCGGCGGGCCGGTCGCTGCGCCGGGACGGGGAGTTGCGGGTGCGGGAGGCGGGCGGGGACCTGCCGGGCGCGGTCGTGGCCGCCGTACGGGACGCCCTCGGCCGGGAGGGCTCGGTCGGCGTCGTCGCGGCCGACGCGGACCTGCCCCGGGTACGCGCGGCGCTGGATGCGGCCGGGATCGCGGCGGCGGGACCGGACGCGGCGGACGCGACCGACGGGGCGGACGCGACCGACGGGGCGGGTGTCGCGGGTGCCCGGGTGAGCGTGGTGCCGGCGTCCGTCGTCAAGGGACTGGAGTACGACCACGTCGTCGCCGTGGAACCGGCGGCCATCGCGGAGGCCGAGGGACGCGGGCTGCACCGGCTGTACGTCGTCCTGACCCGGGCGGTGTCGCGGCTGGAGGTGGTGCACGGGCGGCCACTGCCGTTCTGAGCCGTCAGACCGGCGCGACCGGGAGGCACGGGGCTGCCGGTCCGGCCGGTTTCGCGGCCGGTTCCGCCATTGCCCCGCATCGGCGATCCTGGCTTCGATGCTGCTCTTCCTCGACATCGACGGCACGCTGATCCCGTTCGGCGGGGCGGCGCCGTACCCGGTGTACGCCTCGCGCCGCGTGTCGCCGCGACTCGCCGCCTCGCACCCGTTGCTCACCCGCGTCGACCCGGCCCTCGGCCCGAAGCTGGCCGCGCTGGGCTGCGCGCTGGTGTGGGCCACGACCTGGGACGACGACGCCAACGAGTGCCTCGCGCCCTGGCTCGATCTGCCCCCGCTGCCGCTGGTGACCTGGCCGGACGACGCCGTGGACGACGTACCCGCCGAGGCGTACCGCGACGACCGGCCGGCCGGGGCGACCCACTGGAAGACCCGGCCCCTCGTCGCCTGGGCGGCCGGCCGCCCCTTCGTGTGGCTGGACGACGAACTCACCGACGCCGACCGCGCCTGGGTGGCCGTCCACCACCCCGCGCCGGCACTGCTGCACCGTGTCGACCACCGATCCGGCCTCACCGACCGGGACTTCGCGACCGTCGAGGCGTGGCTCGGAGGCGTCGGAGGGGTCAGAAGTCGTACACGGACCAGTCGGTGAGGCTGCGGTAGCCGAGGCGCTGGTAGAGGGCGTTGCTGGTGGGGTTCGACCGGTCCGCGAACAGCACCACGTCCCTCGCGCCCGCGGCCAGCGCGGCCCGGCTCACCTCCGCCGTCACGGCACCCGCGTAGCCGCGACCGCGCAGGTGGGCCGGGGTGTAGACGACGTCCACCTGGATCTGGCCGCCGATCAGCGGGTTCATGCCCGCAACGGAGACGGGGGCGCCGTCGGGGGTCTCCCAGAGGGTGTAGCGCTTGTCGGCGAAGCGGGTGCCGGCCCACGAGCCGGCGTCCAGGCAGACGTCCTCCCCGACGGCCTTGGCGAACTCGCCGCACCAGAAGATGATTTCGTCGAGGTCCCGCTCGCCCAGGACGCGGCCCCGGCCCGCCGGCATCGGCTCCGGCGGGGTGAGCGTGCCGAGGCGGTACAGACGGACCCTCGTGTCGCGGAGCTTCGGCGTCGCCCCGGTGCGCCGCTGCCAGGCCTCGGCGAACGCGGTGGCGGTGTCGTGGTCCGCGCTGACGCCGGCCGGGGACTGCCCTAACGCGGCCAGGTGGGCGGCGAGGGAGTCGGCCTGCTCGGGCGAGAGCGGGGAGAGGCCGAGACGACGGGGCGGGAGGCGGTAGAAGGTGCCGTGGACCTCGCCCGCTCGCTCCAGTGAGCCGAAGAGGGGAGCTTCGGCGCCGAAGGACTCCGCCCCGCGGGTCCGCACTCTCTCGGCCCACGTGAGCTGCATGACGTGCGGGCCGGGCCGCGAGCGCAGGAAGTCTCCCGCTCGGGCGAGGAAGTCGTCGACGTCTTCGGTGAGGTACCAGTCATCCGGGCGCATGCTTCATGCTCCCCGGCCGGCACGGCATCTATCACCGCGGCTCTTGTCGCTGGGGGATCCACCGGACTGACCGGCGTCGCCGCTGCTCGCGATGATCGGCCCAGGACCACCAGGGCGGCAACCCGTCCGGCGCTTCCGCGGGGCGCGGACCCCGGGCGGAGGCACGGACGGGTGCCGACCCGGGCAACGGAAGGATTCCGCCTCGTGTCCGATTCCCCTCCCGCCGCCGACCTGGCCGTCGCGCTCCTGCGCGAACTCGGTGCCGGCGACGCCGCTCATCCCGGCGGCACGCTCCTCGTACACCTCCAGCGCGTCCGGGAACAGCTCGCCGCGTGGGGCGCCCGCCCCGCCCTCCAACTCGCGGGCCTGTGCCACGCGTTCTACGGCACCGACGGCTTCCCCGTCGCCCTCCTGCCCCTGGACCGCCGCGCCGAACTCACCGCGGTGATCGGTACGGAGGCCGAAGAGATCGTGTACCTCTACGCCGCGTGCGACCGGAAGGCCACCTACCCGGAGCTCGCGGACGCCGGCGCGGCCTTCCACGACCGGTTCACCGGGGACGCCCGTGTCCCCGGGCCGCGGCGGCGCCGGGACTTCGCCGAACTGACCGCCGCCAACGAACTCGATCTCGCCCGCGTCGATCCGTCCTTCCGGGAGAAGTGGGGAGCCGAACTCCTCGCTCTGTTCACCCGCATCCGCCCGCTGCTGAGCGAACCCGCCTGGTCCGCCTGCCACGCCGTACTGGCCCCGGAAGGCAGCCCGGAACAGCCGGCCTGAGCCGGGACAGTCACCGTTCCCCGGCACTCCGCGCCCGCCGACACCGGGGCGCACTCCTGCAAGCGGCTTGCTTGCAATAGTTAGCGCATGGGTGCACAGTGGAGGCATGGCATCGCTCAACGTCGGCAATCTCGGTGAGTACCTGCGCGAGCAGCGGCGCAACGCGCAGCTGTCGCTCAGGCAGCTCGCCGACGCCGCCGGGGTGTCCAATCCGTACCTGAGCCAGATCGAGCGCGGACTGCGCAAGCCGAGCGCGGAGGTGCTGCAGCAGGTCGCCAAGGCGCTGCGGATCTCCGCCGAGACGCTGTACGTGCGGGCCGGCATCCTCGACGCCGAACGGGACCGGGACGAGGTGGAGACGCGCGCCGTCATCCTCGCCGATCCCACGCTGAACGAGCGGCAGAAGCAGGTGCTGCTCCAGATCTACGAGTCCTTCCGCAAGGAGAACGGATTCGGGATCGCCACGGCGGACGCGGCGAACGGGGCGAACGCGGCGGACAGGGCGGACGACGCGGACGGGGCCGGCATGGCGGCCGGCACCGCGGTGAGCGACACCGGCGGAGACGGCGGCACCGCAGCGCGCCGCGCCCGCGAGGGCGACGGCGACGGCGACGGCGACGGAACCGGCGAGCGCCGTCCCCGCACGACGGCCCGCACGGCCGGCGGTCGCACGTCCGCCCCGCGCCGTACCGCCCGCACGTCCGACGGCAGCGACGCCGACCCGCAGCAGACAGCCGGCTGATCATGACCGAGCAGCGAGACCGACCGGTCGGCCGACCGATCGCGGGAATCCAGACCCTCAGCCGAAAGCGATCCGGGAGGACCAGCATCATGGCCATCACTGACGACCTGCGTAAGACATTCAGCGACCCGACGCCGCTCTACTTCGCCGCCGGCACCGCCGACCTCGCCTTCCAGAAGGCCAAGAAGGTTCCCGCGCTGGTGGAGCAGCTGCGCGCCGAGGCGCCGGCCCGCATCGAGGCCGTCCGCAACACCGACCCCAAGGCGGTCCAGGAGAAGGCCGCCGCGCGCGCCAAGGAGGCGCAGGCCCGCGTCAAGGAGCGGCAGGAGAGCCTCCAGGCCAAGGTCAACGAGTTCCTCAACACCCTCGACGGTGACGTCAAGAAGCTCGGCGCCACGCTCGACGCCGACCTGAAGAAGCTCGGCGAGGCCGCCCAGGACATCGCCCTGCGCGGTGTGGGCGTCGCCGCCGAGTACGCCGTGAAGGCCCGCGAGACCTACGAGAAGGTCGCCGAGCACGGCGAGCAGACCGTGCGGACCTGGCGCGGCGAGGCCGCCGAGGGCATCGAGAACGTGGCCGAGGAGGTCGAGGAGCTGGCGGTCGCCGTCGAGCCGAGCCCCGAGCCCGTCGGGGTGAAGGAGGAGGCCAAGCCCGCCGAGGTGAAGCTCGCCGCGGTCGAGTCCGAGCCCGCCGCGGACAAGAGGCCCGGCGTCAAGAAGGCGCCGGCCCGCAAGACGACCACCGCGAAGAAGACGATCCCGCCCGTCAAGTGATACGGGGAAGGGGAACGACGCCGGACGGGCCGGGCACTTGCGGAGTGCCCGGCCCGTTCTGCGGGTAGCGGGGTCGCGGGAGCGGGTACGGTGACCCGCGTAGGGACGAGCCGAGTCTGGTGGTGGACGTAGTGCTGATGCAGGGCTTCGCAGGGTTCATGTGGCTGCTGAGCATGGCCCTGATCCTTTTCAGCGGCTTCGCGCTGGTCGACGCCGCCACGCGCCGCGAGGACGCCTACCGCGCGGCCGACAAGCAGACGAAGCCCTTCTGGCTGATCGTCCTCGGGATCGCCTTCGTGGTGAACCTGATCTTCAACATCCTGTCGTTCCTGCCGATCATCGGCCTGATCGCGACCATCGTGTACATGGTCGACGTACGGCCCGCCCTGCGCGGCATGTCCGGCGGGGGCCGCAGCCGCCGCGGCTCCAGCAGCGACGGTCCGTACGGCCCGTACAACGGCGGACGCTGACAGGCGCTGACGTCGTCGGCCCGGCTTTCCGCACGGCGCCCCGGTCCGGCGGCGGGCAGGCTCGCGGAGCGCTACGGCGTCCGGTCCAGCAGCAGTACGGCGACGTCGTCCGTCAGTTCGCCGCCGTTGAGGTCGCGCACCTCGTTCACCGCGGCCCGCAGCAGTTCCTCGCCGTTGAGGCCCCCGGCGAGCTGCCGGCGCACCAGCTCCACCATGCCGTCCTGGCCGAGCCGTTCCCCGCTCCCGCCGACGCGGCCCTCGATCAGGCCGTCGGTGTAGAGCATCAGACTCCACTCGGCACCCAGCTCCACCTGCATCCGCGGCCAGCGGGCGCCCGGCAGCAGGCCGAGCGCGGGGCCGTTGTTCTCCTGCGGCAGCAGCCTCGCCGGGCGGCCGGGGTGGGCGATCAGCGGGGCCGGGTGCCCCGCCAGGCAGAGGCCGGCGCGGCGGCCGTCGGGGGCGATGTCCACCGTGCACAGCGTCGCGAAGATCTCGTCGTCGGAGCGCTCGTGCTCCAGCACCTGCTGCAGCGTGCCGAGCAGCTCGTCGCCGCACAGGCCCGCCAGCGTCAGCGCCCGCCAGGCGATGCGCAGTTCCACGCCGAGCGCGGCCTCGTCGGGGCCGTGGCCGCAGACGTCGCCGATCATGGCGTGCACGGTGCCGTCCGGGGTGCGGACGACGTCGTAGAAGTCACCGCCGAGCAGCGCGCGGGAGCGGCCCGGGCGGTAGCGGGCGGCGAACCGCAGGGGCGAGCCCTCCAGCAGCGGGGTCGGCAGCAGCCCGCGCTCCAGGCGCCGGTTCTCCTGGGCGCGCAGCTTGCCCTCGGCGAGCCGCCGCTCGGCGGTGTCGGAACGCTTCCGCTCGACGGCGTACCGGATCGCCCGGCTCAGCAGCCGGCCGTCCAGCTCGTCGCGGAAGAGGTAGTCCTGGGCGCCCACGCGCACCGCCTCGGCGCCGCGCTCGGCGTCGCCGGACGCGGTGAGCGCGAGGACGGCGTGCCGGGGCGCGAGCCGCAGCACGTGCCGGAGAACGGCGAGTTCGTCGTCGCCGTCGGAGCGGCCCGGGGCGGACAGCGCGAGGTCGAGCAGGATGCAGTGCACGTCGTCCGTCAGCAGCCGCTCCGCCTCGGTGAGGTTGCGGGCGGTGCGCACGCGGATCGGCTTGCCCGCCGAGTCGTGCAGTTCGGGCACGATCGGCGAACCGCCGGGATCGTCCTCGATCAGCAGCAGCGTCAGATGGGTGGGCGTGGCGCCGTTCGTGTCGACCGTGGCTTCCTTCGGCGGGGCCGACGTTTCCTCGGCGGAGCCGCCGTCCGGGGACACGGCCTGCGCCTGACCGCTCTCCACGGCCGGGATCGCTCTCTGCCGAGGTACGGGTACGGGCATCGTGCTGGGTTCCTTCCCTCCCCCCGAGGGCACGGCAGCGCGAGGGGCCTCGACCTGCCGACGGGGACCATAGCGGGTGTCGGCGCCGCAGCGGAATGGCGCGGGCCACGTCCATCGGCAGCCGGCCACTGTCATATGCCGCGATCCGTACCGCAGTTGGACAGGCGGGCCGTGACGGCGGAATGACGAACGTCACGTCCGCGCGGGGTTTGGCCCCGCACCCGTGTGGGCCGCGTCACGTGGCCCGGCTCACGCGTCCGGCCGGACCACCCCGAGGATCGGCATCGACCCGGCGCCCGCGAGCGTCACCGTCCGCCCCGGGCGCGGGGCGTGCACGATCGCGCCGTCGCCGATGTACATCCCGACGTGGCTGGCGTCGTCGAAGTAGATGATCAGGTCGCCGGGGCGCATGTCCTTGACGTCGACGTGCTTGAGCTGCTTCCACTGCTCCTGCGAGGTGCGCGGGATGGGGTGTCCGGCGTCCGCCCAGGCCTGGGAGGTCAGGCCCGAGCAGTCGTAGGCGTCCGGGCCCTCGGCGCCCCACACGTACGGCTTGCCGATCTGCGCCGTGGCGAACTTCACCGCCTTCTTGCCCTGTTCGGAGGCCTTGCCGTTGATCTCGTCGAGGATGCCGGAGTCGAGCCAGGCGGTCTGCGCCTGGTAGGCGGCCTGCCGCTCCAGCTTCGCCAGGCGCTCCTTCTCCTGCTTCTCCAGCTGCGACTCGAGGTCCTCGGCCGCCGCGATCTGCTGCTTGATCTTCTTGCGGGCCGCGGCCTTCGCCTTGCGGTGGCTCTCCAGCTTCTTCCACTGGGCGGAGGCGTCCTGGGCGTACTGCTTCAAGTCCTGCTGGGTGTCCGTCATCTCACGGATCAGGCCCTTGGTCGCGCGCTGGCCCTGCAGCACCCGGCCGGTGCCGTCGAGGAAGTCCTGGGGGTCGTCGCTGAGCAGCAGCTGGGCCTCGTCGGGCAGACCGCCCGTGCGGTACTGGGCGGCGGCCGCGGCGCCCGCGCGCCGCTTCAGCTCGTCGAGCCTCCGCTGACCCTCGACGATCTTCTTCGCCAGCTCGACGATCTCGGCGGACTGCTTCTCGGCCTTCTCCTCGGCCGCGTTGTACGCGTCCGTGGCGACCGCCGCGTCGTGGTACAGCTTGTCGAGCTTCTTGCGGACCGCCTCGAGGTCCTTGTTCGGGACCGGCGCCGGGGCCGGGGACGCGGAGGACGAGGACGAGGCCGAGGGCGACGCCGACGGGGATGGGGAAGGGCCGGGGCTCGCCAGCGCGGTGCCCGGTGCCGCCAGGACGGTGACCGCGCAGACCACGGTGACGGCGGTCGCGATCAGGCCGTGCTTGCCCGGTGCCATCGCCATGCGCATGCCTCTGTCCCCCAACCTGATTAACCGTCAGTAACTTGCGATGCCTGGGGGATCGTGCCATGCCCGCGCGCAAAACGACAGAGGCCGTCGGACGTGGGACTTCCCTTCTTGCCCTCCCTTGATGGCGATCTCCCCGCCTTTGTGACGAACGACTCACCTCCGCCGTTCCCGACAGGCCGTCACTCCTGCGGCAGTTCACCCGGCCGGTGCACGCCCGGCGCCCCGGCAGGTGCACTTGCGCCGCGCAGGCCAAGGCACGCCGCGCGCGGGGGCGCCCGCCGCAGCGCCGGGGCGGCACCCCCGGCCGGTGCACTCCGCCCGGCGCCCCGGCAGGTCGTCCCCCACGGGGGGCGCCGCGCAGGTCAGCCGGTGCGCGGAAGGCGGGGGTTCACCCGCGCGGGGCCAACGCCCGCCAGGCCACCGTCACTTCGCCCTGGCGCCAGCGCGTCGGCCCGTCCGTCACCGGCCAGTCGGCCGCGAGGGCGCGCACCGCGCGGATCCAGCGCTGCCGGGCGCCGTAGGAGGCGTACGGCGCGGCGGCCGCCCAGGCGCGGTCGAAGTCGCGCAGGAAGGCGTGCACGGGCTCGCCGGGCACGTTGCGGTGGATGAGCGCCTTCGGCAGCCGCTCGGCGAGGTCCGAGGGGCGCTCCAGGGACCCCAGCCGGGTGGCGAACGTGACCGTGCGCGGCCCCTCGGGGCCCAGCGCGACCCACACGTGCCGCCGCCCGATCTCGTCGCAGGTGCCCTCGACCAGCAGCCCGCCCGGCGCGAGCCGCCCGCGCAGGCGCTCCCAGACGGCGGCGACCTCGCCCTCGTCGTACTGGCGCAGCACGTTGGCCGCGCGGACGAGCAGCGGCCGCCGGGGGAGCGGGATCTCGAAACCGCCGTGCCGGAAGACCAGGCCGTCGCGCTCGTACGGCTCGGCCGCCGCGACCCGGGCCGGGTCGATCTCGATGCCGACCACGCGCACGCGTGGAGCGACGGCGCGCAGCCGGTGCAGCAGCTCGACGGCCGTCCAGGGCGCGGCCCCGTACCCGAGGTCGACGGCGACCGGATCGTCGGCGCGGCGCAGCGCGGCCCCGTGCACGGCCGCGATCCAGCGGTCCATGCGGCGCAGCCGGTTGGGGTTGGTCGTCCCGCGCGTGACGGTGCCCACGACGGCGGTGCTCCCGCCCGGGCGAGGCCGGGAGCGGGTGAGGGCGGCGGCGCGGGAGGTCATGCGTACGAGGGTATGCGGGCCGTGCGGGGACCGGGACGGACGCGCCCCGCCGTCGAACGGTTGAGCGACTGCGGTAACGCCTCGGCAAAGTTCGTTCCGCCCGGAATGGGAACCCGTCCCCGCGCTGTTGCACACCCCTGGAGGGAGCCCCACACCCTCTGTCCGGCATGTCCGCACCAAGGAGGAACGCCACGTGAGCCAGTACGGCAGCAGGCTCGGGCGTCGTTCCCCGGCAACGTCCTCGCGGCTGAGGCTGCACCGCCGCCCCCGCCGCGTCGCCATGCTCTCCGTGCACACCTCACCCCTCCACCAGCCCGGCACCGGCGACGCCGGCGGCATGAACGTCTACATCGTGGAGCTCGCGCAGCGGCTGGCCGCGATCAACGTCGAGGTCGAGATCTTCACCCGCGCGACCGCCGCCGCGCTCCCGCCGGTCGTGGAACTGGCGCCGGGCGTCCTCGTACGGCACGTCGACGCGGGCCCCTACGAGGGCCTGGCCAAGGAGGACCTGCCCGCCCAGCTGTGCGCCTTCACGCACGGCGTGATGCAGGCCTGGGCCGGCCACCGCCCCGGTTACTACGACCTGGTCCACTCCCACTACTGGCTCTCCGGCCACGTCGGCTGGCTCGCCGCCCAGCGCTGGGGCGCGCCCCTGGTGCACGCCATGCACACCATGGCCAAGGTGAAGAACGCCAACCTCGCCGACGGCGACACCCCCGAACCCGCCGCCCGCGTCATCGGCGAGACCCAGATCGTCGCCGCCGCCGACCGGCTGATCGCGAACACCGCGGAGGAGGCCGACGAGCTGGTACGGCACTACAGCGCGGACCCCGGCAAGGTCGCCGTCGTCCACCCCGGCGTGAACCTCGACCGCTTCCGCCCCGCCGACGGCCGCGCCGCCGCCCGCGCCCGTCTGGACCTCCCGCAGGACGCCCTGATCCCCCTCTTCGCGGGCCGCATACAGCCCCTGAAGGCCCCCGACGTGCTGCTGCGCGCGGTGGCCGTGCTGCTCGACGAGCGTCCCGAGCTGCGTTCCCGGATCGTCGTGCCCGTCGTCGGCGGGCCCAGCGGCAGCGGCCTCGCCAAGCCGGAGGGACTGCAGAAGCTGGCGTCCCGGCTGGGCATCGCGGACGTGGTCCGCTTCCACCCGCCCGTCCGGCAGGAGCAGCTCGCGGACTGGTTCCGGGCGGCGTCCGTGCTCGTCATGCCGTCCTACAGCGAGTCCTTCGGCCTGGTCGCCATAGAGGCGCAGGCGGCGGGCACGCCGGTGCTCGCGGCCGCCGTGGGCGGGCTGCCGGTCGCCGTGCGGGACGGCCGCACCGGGTTCCTCGTGCGCGGCCACGACCCGGCCGACTACGCGCGCGTGCTGCGCGGCTTCGCCGACGACCCGCGGCTGCCGGACCGCATGGGCGCGGCCGCCGCCCGGCACGCGCAGTCCTTCGGCTGGGACGCCGCGGCAGCCGCCACGGCGGACGTCTACACGGCGGCGATGCAGTCGCACCGGCGTCGCGTACGCTCCCACCATGGCTGATGCGGAGAAGGCAGGTCAGGTCATCGAGGGCGTCCTGAAGGACGCCGAACTCGAGTGGGAGAGCCCCGCGCCGGGCAGCTACGTCGTCAAGCTCCCCGGCACCCGCAAGCTGTCCACCACGGTCTCCCTGCTAGTGGGCCGCCACTCGCTCTCCCTCAACGCCTTCGTGATCCGCCACCCCGACGAGAACGAGGCCGGCGTCCACCGCTGGCTGCTGGAGCGCAACCTCAAGCTCTACGGCGTCGGTTACGCCGTGGACCACCTCGGCGACGTCTACCTCACCGGAAAGCTGCCGCTGTCCGCCGTCACCCCCGACGAGGTGGACCGCCTGCTCGGCCAGGTCCTGGAGGCCGCCGACGGCAGCTTCAACACGCTCCTGGAACTGGGTTTCGCCTCCGCGATCCGCCGGGAGTACGAGTGGCGGGTGTCGCGGGGGGAATCGACCCGCAACCTGGACGCCTTCGCGCACCTCACCCGGCGTGCCGAGGGGTGACCCCGTCGGCCGTACAACCTCCGCGGGCCCGACGCGGTCTAGTCGCAATGCCGGTGACTTAAGTGGCTGTGTCTCGTTGTCGTTGGTGTGGCGAGGGTGGGGCAGGCCGGGACGCCTGCGGGTGAGCGGTTGTCGGACCGGATTGCGGTCGGGGTGCTGACGCAGGCGTTTCCGCCTCATCTGGTGGATGAGGTGATCGCTGAGACCGGCCGCGTTGAGCAGCGCAACCGTCTGCTGCCGGCGCGGGTGGTGGTCTACTTCATCCTCGCGATGTGCCTGTTCTTCGAGCAGGGATATG
>NZ_JBFADM010000036.1:17617-86537 GCF_040641355.1 Streptomyces sp. NPDC020996 | reverse complement strand
GCCAGGCCGGAAGGCCGCCAGGCCGGAAGGCCGCCAGGCCGGAAGGCCGCCAGGCCGCAGGCCGCCAGGCCGCAGGCCGCCAGGCCGCAGGCCGCAGGCCGCCAGGCCGCCAGGCCGGAAGGCCGCAGGCCGCAGGCCGCCAGGCCGGAAGGCCGCAGGCCGCCAGGCCGCCAGGCCGGAAGGCCGCAGGCCGCCAGGCCGCAGGCGGGTCGCGGGGGCTGCGGAAGGCGCGGGCCGGGGGCGCAGGGCCGGGGCGGTTGTGGGGGTGTGGATCGCGCCGGTGGTTACCCTTCCGTAGGGGTGTCGCTGCGGTCGCGGTGGTGGCGGGCGGGGGTGGGGGGTCCGGCGTCGGCGGTGAACGGCATATGCCCGCTCACCTTGCCCTTCGGCGCGCGCCCGACGCGTCTGCCGCGCTCGGTCGCCGCGCGCCGCCCCGCCGGGTCAAACAGGCGTTCCCCGGCCGGCCGCCCCCGCGGCCGGAACTGTAGATTCCTACGATCTGTGATCCTGGCCGAACAGAACGTAGTCATCGCGGGTCCAGGGCCCTACGTTGAGGGCCGTGCGCCAACCACCCCCCGCTCAGCCGAACCGGCCCGCCGCCCCGAATCCGCCCAATCCGCCCTTCGACGCCACCGCCGCCCGCCGTCTGCGCGCCGCCCTGAACATGGGGCCCGAGCACGTCGCCTTCGGGCTGCGCGCCTCCTACGGACTGCCCTACGTCACCCCGGACCTCGTCATCGCCTGGGAGCACGAACTGACCACCCCCACCGGCCCCGAACTCACCGCGCTGGCCGGAGTTCTGTGGTGTTCGCCGGACGAACTCCTCGGCAGACCACGCACGTTGCGCGAGCACCGCATCGCCCGCGGACTCGCCCCGGAGGACGTCGCCCACCGCGTCGGCCTCGAACTCCTCGCCTATCTGCACATGGAGGAGCACGACTGCTGGCGCGGCAGCGACCGCCAGTCGGCCGCGCTCGCCGACCTGCTCGGTCTCTCGCTGCCGGACTTCATCTCGGTCATGGGACGCGACGAGAAACTCGCCCAGCTGCTGCGCAGCGCCGTGACCTCACGCTGGCAGGCGTACGTCCGCCCGGTGGGCAGGACGGTGCCCCTGGACCGGCGCCTGCTCGCGGACGCCCTGCAGGAACTGCACCAGGACTACCAGCGGCAGACGACCGCCGCCCCGAGCCGGGGCGGCGGCGACGCGGGCCGGGAGTTCCTGCGCCGGATCGTCGACCACTTCTGGGCGGCGATCCAGGACAACAGCGTCTGAGCCGGACCCGTTAGGGCCGTGACCGACCAGAACAGCCCAGAACCGTCCGGAGCGGTCTAGAAGACCGACTCCGCCTCGTCCATCCGGTCCTTCGGCACGGTCTTCAGCTCGGTGACCGCGTCCGCCAGCGGCACCATCACGATGTCGTTGCCGCGCAGCGCGGTCATCCGGCCGAACTCACCGCGGTGCGCGGCCTCGACGGCGTGCCAGCCGAAGCGGGTGGCGAGGACGCGGTCGTAGGCGGTCGGCACGCCGCCGCGCTGGACGTGGCCGAGGATGACCGGCTTGGCCTCCTTGCCGAGGCGGCGCTCCAACTCGTAGGCCAGGGCGGTGCCTATGCCCTGGAAGCGCTCGTGGCCGAACTTGTCGATCTCGCCCTTGCCGTAGTCCATGGTGCCCTCGGCGGGGTGTGCGCCCTCGGCCACGCAGATGACGGCGAACTTCTTGCCCCGCGAGAAGCGCTCCTCGACCATCTTGACCAGGTCGGCCGGGTCGAAGGCCCGCTCGGGCAGGCAGATGCCGTGCGCGCCGGCCGCCATGCCGGACTCGAGGGCGATCCATCCGGCGTGCCGGCCCATCACCTCGACGACCATCACGCGCTGGTGCGACTCGGCGGTCGTCTTCAGGCGGTCCATCGCCTCGGTCGCGACCCCGACGGCGGTGTCGAAGCCGAAGGTGCGGTCGGTGGAGGAGATGTCGTTGTCGATCGTCTTGGGGACGCCGACCACCGGCAGTCCCGCGTCCGACAGCATGCGCGCCGCCGTCAGGGTGCCTTCGCCGCCGATCGGGATCAGCGCGTCGATGCCGAACTCGCGGACGATGTCGGAGGCGTTCTCGCAGGCCTCGCGCAGGCGGTCCCGCTCCAGCCGCGAGGAGCCGAGGATGGTGCCGCCGCGGGCCAGGATGCCGCTGACCGCGTTGAGGTCGAGGCCGCGGTAGCGGCCGTCGAGCAGGCCCGCGTAGCCGTCCACGAAGCCGATGACCTCGTCGCCGTACGCCGTCACCGCTCGGTGCACGACCGACCGGATCACGGCGTTCAGGCCAGGGCAGTCGCCGCCTGCGGTGAGAACTCCGATGCGCATCGTGCTGTGTCTCCTGCTCGCTTCTGGTTGCCGATGAGCCGGATTGCTGGTTCCGGTGAGCCAGTTCGATTGTTCCATGCCGCACAAGGCCACAGTGCTTCTGTCCGGTCCCTCCCGGACGGGGGGCGTGTGGGCCATTGGTCCCGATCTTGCTGCGGAACGGTGCTTCGGCCAGGGGCGGAGGTACTGTCGAGAGGGCTGCGCTCACCCCGGTGGGCGATTTCCGCACCGCGTGCGCACCCCGCCTCCTGCCCGGACGACGCCGGGCCCCGAGACCCCGGGGCCCCCGAAACCCCCGAGAGACGAACGGAGAGCACGCGTGACGCGCAGCGTGTACGTGACCGGTATCGACCGCGGCGACGGCCGCCAGGTCGTGGAGCTGGGCGTGATGGAGCTCCTGACCCGGCAGGTCGACCGGGTCGGCGTGTTCCGGCCGCTCGTCCACCACAGCCCCGACCGCCTCTTCGAGCTGCTGCGTGCCCGGTACCGGCTGGTCCAGGACCCGGCCACCGTCTACGGCATGGACTACCAGGAGGCGTCCGCCCTGCAGGCCGAGCAGGGCACCGACGAGCTGGTGTCGACCCTGATCGACCGGTTCCACCGGGTCGCGCGCGACTACGACGTCGTCCTCGTCCTCGGCACCGACTTCGCCGACACCCAGCTGCCGGACGAACTGTCGCTGAACGCCCGCCTCGCCAACGAGTTCGGCGCGTCCGTGATCCCGGTGGTGGGCGGCCGCCGGCAGACCGCCGAGTCCGTGCGCGCCGAGACGCGCAACGCCTACCGGGCGTACCACGGGCTGGGCTGCGACGTCCTCGCCATGGTCGTCAACCGGGTCGACCGCCAGGACCGTGAGGTGATCGCCGAGCGGCTGGAGGCCCGGCTGCCCGTGCCCTGCTACGTCCTGCCCGACGAGCCGGCCCTCTCCGCGCCGACCGTCGCGCAGATCGCCCAGGCGCTGGACGCCAGGATCGTGCTGGGCGACGACTCCGGGCTCGCCCGGGACGCCCTCGACTTCGTCTTCGGCGGCGCGATGCTGCCGAAGTTCCTCGACGCCCTGACGCCCGGCTGCCTGGTCGTCACCCCCGGTGACCGCGCCGACCTGGTCGTCGGCTCGTTCGCCGCGCACAGCGCCGGCACCCCGCCGATCGCCGGTGTGCTGCTGACCCTGGGCGAGGCCCCCGGCGAGGACGTCCTCACCCTGGCCTCCCGGCTGGCCCCGGGCACCCCGGTGCTCTCGGTGCCCGGCATGAGCTTCCCGACCGCCGAGCAGCTCTTCGCTCTGGAGGGCAAGCTGAACGCGGCGACCCCGCGCAAGGCGGAGATGGCGCTCGGCGTCTTCGAGCGCTACGTCGACACCGCCGCCCTGCTCGGGCGGGTGTCCGCGCCCACCACCGACCGCGTGACGCCCATGATGTTCGAGCACAAGCTGCTGGAGCAGGCCCGCTCCGACCGGCGCCGCGTCGTGCTGCCCGAGGGGACCGAGGAGCGCGTCCTGCACGCCGCCGAGGTACTGCTGCGCCGCGGGGTGTGCGACCTCGTGCTGCTCGGCCCGGTCGAGCAGATCCGCAAGAAGGCCGCCGACATCGGCATCGACCTGGGCGAGGCGCAGCTGATCGACCCGGCCACCTCCGAGCTGCGGGACGCCTTCGCCGAGAAGTACGCGAAGCTGCGCGCCCACAAGGGCGTCACGGTGGAGCTGGCGTACGACGTCGTCTCGGACGCCAACTACTTCGGCACGCTGATGGTCGAGCAGGGGCTCGCCGACGGCATGGTGTCCGGTTCGGTGCACTCCACGGCCGCGACCATCCGGCCCGCGTTCGAGATCATCAAGACCAAGCCGGACACCAAGATCGTCAGCTCGGTCTTCTTCATGTGCCTCGCCGACAAGGTGCTGGTCTACGGCGACTGCGCGGTGAACCCCGACCCGGACGCGGCGCAGCTCGCCGACATCGCCGTCCAGTCGGCGGCCACCGCCGAGCAGTTCGGGGTGGAACCGCGGATCGCGATGCTGTCGTACTCCACCGGCAACTCCGGCTTCGGCGCCGACGTCGACAAGGTGCGCGAGGCGACGGAGCTGGTGCGTTCGCGGCGGCCGGACCTGAAGATCGAGGGGCCGATCCAGTACGACGCCGCCGTCGAGCCGACGGTCGCGGCGACGAAGCTGCCGGAGTCCGAGGTGGCCGGGCAGGCGAGCGTCCTGATCTTCCCCGACCTCAACACCGGGAACAACACCTACAAGGCCGTGCAGCGCTCGG
This sequence comes from Streptomyces sp. NPDC020996, assembly GCF_040641355.1. NCBI lineage: Bacteria > Bacillati > Actinomycetota > Actinomycetes > Kitasatosporales > Streptomycetaceae > Streptomyces > Streptomyces sp. NPDC020996. The sequence goes on along the minus strand of NZ_JBFADM010000036.1, from coordinate 81,924 downwards.
CCGGGGCGATCGCGGTCGGACCGGTGCTCCAGGGGCTGCGCAAGCCCGTCAACGACCTGTCCCGGGGCGCCCTCGTCCAGGACATCGTGAACACGGTCGCCATCACGGCGATCCAGGCCCAGTCCCCGACCGAGAAGGTTTCCGCCCCGTGACCTCCCACCCGTCGCCCAGCGCCGCCCTGCCCGGCGATCCGCACCCGGCGCCCGCCGCCCGCGTCCTCGTCCTCAACTCCGGCTCCTCCTCGGTGAAGTACCAGCTCCTCGACATGCGGGAGAGCCGCCGGCTGGCGGTGGGGCTCGTCGAGCGGATCGGCGAGCAGACCTCGCGGCTGCGGCACACACCGTCGGCCACCGGCGTGACCCGGGAACACGACGGGCCCATCGCCGACCACGACGCCGCGCTGAAGGCCGTCTCCGACGAGCTGGCCAGGGACGGGCTCGGGCTCGACTCGCCCGAACTCGCCGCCATCGGGCACCGGGTGGTGCACGGCGGCATGCACTTCACCGAGCCGACCGTGATCGACGACACCGTGCTCGACGAGATCGAGCGGCTGATCCCGGTGGCCCCGCTGCACAACCCGGCCAACCTCACCGGCATCCGCACCGCGCGGGCGCTGCGCCCCGACCTGCCCCAGGTCGCCGTCTTCGACACCGCGTTCCACACCACCATGCCGGAGTCGGCCGCCCGGTACGCGATCGACGTGGCCACGGCCGACGCCCACCGCATCCGGCGCTACGGGTTCCACGGGACCTCGCACGCCTACGTGTCCCGGGCGACGGCGAAGCTGCTGGGCAGGGCGCCCGAGGACGTCAACCTGATCGTGCTGCACCTGGGCAACGGCGCGTCCGCGTCGGCCGTGCGGGCCGGGAAGTGCGTGGACACCTCCATGGGGCTGACGCCTTTGGAGGGGCTGGTGATGGGTACGCGGTCCGGGGACCTGGACCCGGCCGTCATCTTCCATTTGGCGCGCGTAGGGGGAATGTCCACCGACGAGATCGACACTCTTCTCAACAAGAGGAGCGGACTGATCGGGCTGTGCGGTGACAACGACATGCGGGAGATCCGACGGCGTATCGGTGAAGGTGACGAACGGGCGCAGCTCGCGTTCGACATCTATATTCACCGTTTGAAGAAGTACATAGGCGCCTATTACGCGGTGCTCGGACGGGTGGACGCGGTCGCCTTCACCGCCGGGGTGGGCGAGAACGCGGCATCGGTGCGGGAGGCCGCCGTGGCGGGCCTGGAGGAACTGGGCCTGGCGGTCGACGCCACGCTGAACGCGGCGCCGGGCGACGGGCCGCGGCTGATCTCGCCCGCGCACGCGCGCGTGGCCGTCGCCGTGGTGCCGACGGACGAGGAACTGGAGATCGCGACACAGACCTACGCGCTGGTCGGAAAGAACCGCTAGACAACAGAACCGCCGGACAACAGCCGAGGAATACACGTCGGTAACACGCCTGAGCGCGGCCCCGCCCATTTGTATCTTCCGCCAGACGGAATATTCCGCGGCGAAACAAACCGATAGGATCGCCCCATGCGCCGTTCGAAAATCGTCTGTACTCTCGGCCCCGCGGTCGACTCCCACGAGATGCTGGTCTCCATGATCGAGGCCGGCATGAACGTGGCCCGCTTCAACTTCAGCCACGGCACCCACGCCGAGCACCAGGCGCGGTACGACCGCGTCCGGGCCGCGGCCAAGGAGACCGGCCGGGCCATCGGCGTCCTCGCCGACCTGCAGGGTCCGAAGATCCGCCTGGAGACCTTCGCCGAGGGCCCGGTCGAACTCGAGCGGGGTGACGAGTTCGTCATCACGACCGAGGACGTCCCCGGCGACAAGAGCATCTGCGGCACGACCTACAAGGGCCTGCCCGGCGATGTCGCGCGCGGCGACCAGATCCTCATCAACGACGGCAACGTCGAGCTTAAGGTGCTGGACGTCGAGGGCCCGCGGGTGAAGACGGTCGTCGTCGAGGGCGGCGTCGTCTCCGACCACAAGGGCATCAACCTGCCCGGCGCGGCGGTGAACGTGCCGGCGCTGAGCGAGAAGGACGTCGAGGACCTCCGGTTCGCGCTGCGCATGGGCTGCGACATGGTCGCCCTGTCCTTCGTGCGGGACGCCAAGGACGTCGCCGACGTCCACAAGGTCATGGACGAGGAGGGCCGCCGCGTCCCCGTCATCGCCAAGGTGGAGAAACCGCAGGCGGTGGAGAACATGGAGGACGTCGTCGCGGCGTTCGACGCCGTGATGGTGGCCCGTGGCGACCTGGCCGTCGAGTACCCGCTCGAGAAGGTCCCCATGGTGCAGAAGCGCCTGATCGAGCTGTGCCGGCGCAACGCCAAGCCGGTGATCGTGGCGACCCAGATGATGGAGTCGATGATCACCAACTCCCGTCCGACCCGCGCCGAGGCGTCCGACGTGGCCAACGCGATCCTGGACGGGGCGGACGCGGTCATGCTGTCCGCCGAGTCGAGCGTGGGCGCGTATCCGGTCGAGACCGTCAAGACGATGTCGAAGATCGTCACGGCGGCCGAGCAGGAGCTGCTCAGCAAGGGCCTGCAGCCGCTGGTGCCGGGCAAGAAGCCCCGCACGCAGGGTGGTTCGGTGGCGCGTGCCGCGTGCGAGATCGCGGACTTCCTGGGCGGCAAGACCCTGATCGCCTTCACCAAGTCCGGTGACACCGCCCGCCGGCTGAGCCGCTACCGCGCCACCCAGCCGATCCTCGCCTTCACCACCGACGAGGGCACCCGCAACCAGCTCACGCTCAGCTGGGGCGTGGAATCGCACATCGTGCCGTTCGTCAACAGCACCGACGAGATGGTCGACCTGGTCGACCAGGAGGTCATGAAGCTGGGCCGGTACAACGACGGCGACATCATGATCATCACCGCCGGCTCGCCGCCCGGCGTCCCCGGCACCACCAACATGGTCCGCGTCCACCACCTCGGCGGCGGCGAGAACGACTGACGCCGGACGCGGACTGCCCGCACGGACCCGTACGACCACGACCCCGTACGACCACGGACCCGTACGACACCGAGGGCGTCCCCTGGGACCAGGGGACGCCCTCGGCTGTGCGGCTCCCGAACGGGTTCGTGGCGGCGGTCAGCCGGTGCCGTCGGTGGTGTACAGGTGCATCCCGGGCACGTGCAGGGTGCCGCCGAACTGGGCGGCCTGTACGACCTTGACGTTGGTGAAGTAGATCAGCGGGATGTTCAGCGGCGGCGGGTTGTCCGGGCTGAACGTGATCGGGATCAGGCCGAACAGGTTGCCGGAGATGCTTTCGGTGTACATCACCGTGTCGCCGTCGCGGATCGTGGACGTGGTGCCCTTGCCGGCCTGGACGTGGTAAGTCTTGCCGGACTGCTGGTCCTTGACCGTCTGGTGCAGGTCGCCGATGTCGGTGCCGCCGGAGATGACGTACTTCAGCGCCTTCTTCTTGGTGCCATTGGCCGTCTTCACCTCGACGATGCCCTGGTAGTCGGCGCCCTTCAGCAGCAGGGAGCTGGCGTTGAGGTACCAGGGGTCGTCCGCCACCGGCACCGCGTTGTCGACGCCGCTGACGTCGTCCGTGGCGGCCGGGCAGTCCGTGGCGGCCGGGCTCGCACTGGGCGAGGCACTGGCGGAGGGTGTGGCGGACGCGGTCGGGGCCGGGGTCTCGGTGGCCGTCGCGGTCGGGGTGGCGGTCACGTCCTTCACCGTGTCGCCGGCCGTGTCGGCCGTACCAGTCGCGCCAGCCGTGCCAGCCGTGCCACTGTCAGAGGACTTCGACGAGGACGACGAGGACGAGGAGCCCGCGGTCGCGCTCGGCGACGCGGACGCGGCCGGCGTCGGGTCGGCGGTGGCCGTGGAGTCGCCGCCGCCGGTGAAGATGTCGCCGATCGTGTCGCCGATGGTGTCGAGCAGGTTGCCGCTCTCGGACGCCGACGGGGTCGGCGTGGCGGTGGCGTCGCTGCCGGAGTCCGAACCCGAGGTGCCGGGGGACGGCGTGGGCGTGGCCTTGTCGCCGGAACCCGAATCCGGCGTAGAGCCCGTGCCGGAGTCCGTACCGGAGTCCGTACCGGTGCTGGTGTCCGAGGAGTTCTTCGACGTGCCGGCGGTGGACGACGGCGTGGGCGTCGCGGAGTCGGTGCTGCTCGCGGAGGCGGACGGCGACGGCGAGGCAGAGGCGTCGCCCGAGTCCGTCAGGGCGGTCACGCAGTCCTTGTACTCGTCGGCGGTCAGGCTCTTCGCCGTCGGCGACGGCGAGGAGCCGTTGCTGTCGGCGAGGGCGAGAGTCGACGTGAATCCCATCCCCATCAGCACCGCGGTCGGCATCGCCACCGTGGCTATCGCCTTGCCGGCCGGCATGTGGAACCTGGTGAACAGCGGCTTCTTGGGTGCCGCGTGACGCGGCCCGGTTCTCACACGGGACGCGTCCACGTCAGTCCCGTGGGCCACCTCGTCAGCCGGCACTGTGCCTCCCGTTCGCCCCGTTGGCCGGGCTCGTTCCTGACAGATCGTTCGGCTCGCTCGCCTCGGCAGGCGCCTCGGGCTGCGTCTCGCCCGGCGCCGCGGACTGCGTCTCGGCCGGCGCCTGGGCGGGCTCGGGCGCCGTGGTGTCCGGGCCGGCCGCCTCGGGGGCGGTGCCCGTGCCCGCCGCGTCCTTGCGGACCGGCTCTTCGGCGGACGGCACACCCGGCACCCACGACACGGCCATGGCCCCGCCGACCATCGCGAGCAGGAAGCCCATGAGGAAGCCGCCGAGGTTGGACACCGGGATGGACACCAGGGCCAGCAGGATCGCCGCGACGCCCGCGAAGGTGCGCACGTGCTTCTGGAACCAGAGGCTGACACCCAGGACGACGAGCAGCACGCCGATGATCAGGGAGCCGGCACCCCCGGTGGTGGCCATCGCCAACGTCAGGTGACCGACCTGGAGATGCGCGTACGGGAAGTACATGATCGGAAAGCCGGCGAGCAGGACGAACAACCCGGCCCAGAACGGCCGCGTGCCCCGCCAGGCGCGGAACTGCAGCCTCCGGCGGCTGAACTGGCCGGGTGCGGCAGGAGTCTCGGCGCTCATGGAAAACAGCTCCCTGGTGCGGCGTTGCTGTGGTGGTGGTGCGGTGTGGTGCGGTGATGTGGTGCGGTGTTGGTGCTTGGTGATGCGGTGGTGATCCGTGGGCAAGGCGTGAAGAAGGCGGGGGAGAGTGGACGGGCGGGGGCGCCATCGGCTCCCCCGCCCGTCATCGAGTGCTTAGTAGCACTCCTTGACACCCGTCGACACCGACATCTTCAGGCCGCTGAGCTTGAAGGTTCCGGCGGTGGTGGCCCACGCCGTCTGCTTCACGCCGGTCAGCTCGGCCTTCTCGGCCTGCTGCGCGAATCCGTACGGGTTCGCCTGCTCGCCGCCGCCCTTCATGCCCGGACCCTTGGAGGCGTCCTTGGCGGCCACACCGATGTCGATGTTCGTGAACGTCGCGTCGGCGCTCAGCTCGTCGAGGTCGATGTAGAGGTTGTCCGCCTCGACCGGCGTGGCGCCGCCGCCCGCCTTCAGGATCAGGCTGACGTTGCCCAGAATCGGGATGTCCGGGGTGACCACGGACTGGCACAGGCCCTTGATGGTCGCGGACTTGAACGCCGAGACCGCCACCGGGTGGACCGTCTTCTTGCCGTCGAGGGTGTACCCCGAGTCAAGCGCGCCGTACTGCGAGAAGCCGGTGCCCTGCAGGGAGTCTGCGGTCACCTTGAACTGCTGGCCGGACACGCTGAAGGACGCGGCAAGAGCGCCCTGCGCGAGGGCGACGCCTATCGCGGCCGTCGCGGCGACGCTGGGCACCATGACCACAGCGAACCGCTTCCATCTGGTCCCGCCACGCACCTGGGACTCCATATTTCCTCCTTCTCGGACGTACATCTCCTGACCCTGACTGCCTCCAGTCGGCGGCTCAGCCGGGCAGGGATGGGAGAAGTGCTACGTCCTCGGGAAGGAGAGCGCCCGCGCTCGGCGGCGCGAGAAACGCGCCCGAATCACCGGCGATCACCCCCGAGCGACAACCACTGGTCGCGCCTGACACGCATCACGCACAACCTTGCCGGACAGGCTTCGCCGGGTGGGCGAAGACCCCCCTGTCCGAGAACCGGCGTCCGTGACGCCGGTTCTGCTCGGTGGGGACCCTGGAACTCCCGCGACCCGACCGGCTGTCGGGGTACGGGAACGGACCGAGCGTGGCCGATCGTGGTGCATTCTCGCCGCCCGCACAAGGGGGTTCGTTACTGGCTAGTAACGGCCGGATAACCGAAGGACGGCCCGGAGGTCTCGGACGGCGACGCAGGGTGCCGTCGAGCCAGGGGGCAAAACTATTGATCGCCGGACAGAATCCGACAGACCGACGCCCATAACTTACTGGCAGTAACAGCGGCCGCGATTACCAAGATTTGGTAAAGCGCGGCCGCAGTGGAACCGCGTCGGCAGATCTTTCACCCGGGCATCACAGACCCGAGCGTTTAACGACTGGTCAGAACAGGACCGGCGCCCCGCTCAGAACCGGATGCGCAACCCCGCTCAGAACAGGGCGCGCGCCAGCGCCCGGCGCGCGGCGGCCACCCGTGGGTCCTCCGCCCCCACGACCTCGAACAGCTCCAGCAGCCGCAGGCGTACGGCGTCCCGGTCGTCGCCCGCCGTGCGCCGCACGGTGTCGATGAGCCGCCCGAAGGCGTCCTCGACGTGTCCGCCCACCAGGTCCAGGTCGGCGGCGGTGATCTGCGCCTGCACGTCGGCCGGCTTCTCGGCCGCCTCCCGGCGGGCCCGCTGCGGGTCCACGCCCTGCACCCGCTGCAGCAACTCCGCCTGCGCGAGGCCGAGTTTGGCCTCCGGGTTGGCCGGGTCGTCGCTGAGCACGTTGCGGTACGCCTGGATGGCGCCCGCCAGGTCGCCCGCGTCCAGCGCCCGCACGGCGGCGTCGAGCAGCGCGTCGTGGGGGCTTGCGGGCTTTTCGGGGGCCACCGCGCCGCCCGGCTCGGCATCCGGGTCGACGGTCAGGCCGGTCAGGCCGAAGCGCTGCTCGGCGACCTGCACCAGTTGGTCCAGGGTCTGCCGGATCTGCGCCTCGCCCGCGGCGCCCTGGAAGAGGGGCAGCGCCTGGCCCGCGACCACCGCGAACACCGCCGGGATCCCCTGGACCCCGAACTGCTGCATCAGCATCTGGTTCGCGTCGACGTCGATCTTGGCGAGCAGGAACCGGCCGTTGTACTCGACGGCGAGCCGTTCCAGGACCGGGCTCAGCTGCTTGCAGGGCTGACACCACTCGGCCCAGAAGTCGATGACGACGGGCACCTCGGCGGACCGCTGCAGGACGTCGCGTTCGAAGGACGCCTCGTCGACGTCGATCACGAGGTCGGCCGGGGAGACCGCGCCTCCCCCGCCCTGCCGTGCCGCTTCGGCGCGCGCCTGCTCCGCCTTCGCCTTGGCCTCCTGGGCCGCCTTCACCGCGGCGAGGTCGACGACTCCGCTCATGGACATGTTCCGTGGCTGCATGCGTCTATCCTCCCCCGTGAGTGCGCGTGTTGTGAAAAGCGGCGGCAAGCCGGTCCGCCGTGTGCTTCGGCGCCGGGTCCCCACCCGCGCCGGTGGTCGTCACTCGTCAGTGGTCGTCACTCGTCGAGCTTTCGCTACGACCCGTAGCGTAATAGCACCGGGCGCCCGCACGAAACCGGATTCCGGTGATCTCCCTCACGGCATCACGGGATCCGCCGGTTATGGTCGGGGGATGCAGAGCCGCACACCCGCCCCGCGCGCCGCAGGACGCCCGCGCAGCGCCGCCGCGGACGCGGCGATCCTGGCCGCCACGCGGCAGGCGCTGGTGGAACTCGGCTGGTCGAAACTCACCCTCCAGGACGTCGCGACGCGCGCCGGGGTGGCCAAGACGACCCTCTACCGCCGCTGGGCGGGCAAGAACGAGCTCGTGGTGGACGCGGTGGCGGAACTCTTCGACGAGCTCGAACTCCCCGACCGCGGCACCCTGGCCGCCGACATCGAGGGCGTGGTCCTGCAGTTCGCCGCCATCCTGGCCCGCCCGGAGGCCAGGAGCGGCCTGATGGCGGTGGTCGCCGAGTCGACGCGGGACGCGGCCCTGCGCGAGCGCATCCGCCAGTCCATCGTGGAACGGCAGAAGCGCCTGGTGGTGGAGGGCCGCGCCCGGGCGCAGGAGCGCGGCGAGCTTCCGGCGTCGGCGGATCCGGCGGAGGCCGCCCGCACCGCGGACCTGATCTTCGACGTGGTGGCGGGTGCGGTGGTCCACCGCACCCTGGTGAGCGCGGAACCGGCGGACGAGCAGTGGGCGCGCGGCCTCACGAAGGTGCTGCTGCTCGGTCTCGCCGGATCCGCGTGAGCGAAGGACGGTTCCCGCAGAGGGTGGTCCGGCCGCCCGGTCAGAAACCGGCGGGCTCGGTGTACACCCCCCACTCGTCGCGCAGCACCCCGCAGATCTCGCCGAGCGTCGCCTCCGCCCGTACGGCGTCCAGCATCGGCCCGATCATGTTGGCGCCCTCGCGCGCGGCGGTGAGCATAGCGTCCAGCGCGGAGCGCACGGCGGCGTCGTCCCGTGCGGCCTTGCGGTCGGCCAGCACCCGGACCTGCTCCCGCTCCACCTCGTGGCTGACCCGCAGGATCTCCAGGTCGCCGGTGACGGACCCGGTGTGGACGTTGACGCCCACGACCTTCTTCTCGCCCTTCTCCAGGGCCTGCTGGTAACGGAAGGCGGACTCGGCGATCTCGCCGGTGAACCAGCCGTCCTCGATGCCGCGCAGGATCCCGGAGGTGATGGGCCCGATCGGGTGTCGCCCGTCCGGGTGAGCGCGCAGACCCCGCTCCTTGATCTGCTCGAAGATCTTCTCGGCGTCCGACTCGATCCGGTCGGTGAGCTGCTCGACGTACCACGAACCGCCCAGCGGGTCGGCGACGTTGGCGACGCCGGTCTCCTCCATGAGCACCTGCTGGGTGCGCAGGGCGATCTCCGCCGCCTGCTCGCTCGGCAGCGCGAGGGTCTCGTCCAGGGCGTTGGTGTGCAGCGAGTTGGTCCCGCCGAGCACCGCCGCGAGCGCCTCGACGGCCGTGCGCACCACGTTGTTGTACGGCTGCTGCGCGGTCAGCGAGACGCCGGCGGTCTGCGTGTGGAAGCGCAGCCACTGGGCCTTCTCGGAGGTCGCGCCGTACACGTCCCGCATCCAGCGTGCCCAGATGCGCCGTGCCGCGCGGAACTTGGCGATCTCCTCGAAGAAGTCGACGTGCGCGTCGAAGAAGAAGGACAGGCCGGGGGCGAAGACGTCGACGTCCAGGCCGCGGGACAGGCCCAGCTCCACGTACCCGAAGCCGTCCGCGAGGGTGTACGCCAGCTCCTGCGCCGCCGTGGCCCCGGCCTCGCGGATGTGGTACCCGGAGACGGACAGCGGCTTGTAGGCGGGGATGCCGGCCGCGCAGTACTCCATGAGGTCGCCGATCAGGCGCAGGTGCGGCTCGGGCTGGAAGAGCCACTCCTTCTGCGCGATGTACTCCTTGAAGATGTCGGTCTGCAGCGTGCCGTTGAGGACGGCCGGGTCGACGCCCTGGCGCTCGGCGGCGACGAGGTACATGCAGAAGACCGGGACGGCCGGTCCGCTGATGGTCATGGAGGTGGTGACATCACCGAGCGGGATGTCCTTGAACAGCACCTCCATGTCGGCCGCCGAGTCGATGGCCACACCGCAGTGGCCGACCTCGCCCAGCGAGCGCGGGTCGTCGGAGTCACGGCCCATCAGCGTCGGCATGTCGAAGGCGACGGACAGCCCGCCGCCGCCGTTGCCGAGGATCATCTTGTAGCGCTCGTTGGTCTGCTCGGCGTTGCCGAACCCGGCGAACTGGCGGATGGTCCAGGTACGGCCCCGGTAGCCGGTCGGGTACAGCCCGCGCGTGAAGGGGTACTCCCCCGGCCAGCCGATGCGCTCGAATCCGTCGTAGGCGTCCCCCGGCCGTGGCCCGTACACCGGCTCCACGGGGTCCCCGGAGAGCGTGGTGAAGTCTGCGTCGCGCTTGCGTGCGGCGTCGTACCGGGCCTGCCAGCGTCGGCGGCCCTCCTCGATGGCGTCAGCGTCCATACCCTCGAATTTACTAGGACGTCCAAGTAAATGTCGATGGGGGACCGCCGTACGCACTCGTACGGCGGTACGTCGAGGCGCGCGTACGGCGGTACGGTCGAGGCGCGCGTACGGCGGTGAGGTCCGGGTCAGGCCTTGGCGACGGCCGGGGCCTCCCCGGCGGTCCGGGCCTCCAGCTCGTGGCTGATCCTGCGCTCCACGAAGAAGGCCGCCGTCGGGATCGTCCCCGCCAGCAGCACCCACAGCTGCTTGCCGACCGGCCACTTCGCCTTGGAGCCCAGGTCGAAGGCGAAGACCAGGTAGACGACGTAGAGCCAGCCGTGCGCGATGGCGACGACGCGGGTGAAGTCCGCGGCGCCGTCCATGTCCAGGCCGTACTTGGCGATCATGCTCAGGCACAGCAGGACCAGCAGCACACCGGTGACGTAGGCCATGACGCGGTAGCGGGTCAGCACGCTCTTCTTCATGGCATCGAGCGTAACCGCCCGTTCCGGTGGATCCCGCGCCGGGCCCGGGGCGGGCCCGGCGCGGTGTCACTCGTCGTCGAAGTCGTGCGCCGCGACTCGCAGCGGGCGCAGCATCGCGAAGATCTCCTGGCACTCGTCCGCGTCGTACACGCCCAGGCCGAAGTCCATCGCCATCAGGTCACGGGTGGCGGCGTCGACCACCTCGCGGCCCTTGTCCGTGATGACGGCGAGGGTGCCGCGGCCGTCGTTGGGGTTGGGCCTGCGGTCCACCAGGCCGGACTTCACCAGCCGGTCCACGGTGTTCGTGACGGACGTGGGGTGCACCATCAGACGCTCGCCGATCTTGGACATCGGCAGCTCGCCGGCCTTGGAGAAGGTCAGCAGCACCAGGGCCTCGTACCGTGCGAAGGTCAGTCCGTAGGGCTTGACCACCGCGTCGACCTCGGCGAGCAGGATCTGGTGCGCGCGCATGATCGAGGTGATGGCCGCCATGGACGGCACGTTTCCCCAGCGCTGCTTCCAGAGTTCGTCGGCGCGGGCGATGGGATCGAACGGGAGACTGAGCGGCTTCGGCACGGCATCAGACCTTACCGGCCGGTCATATGCTGGTCAGCCCCGTCTCGTCTTTCGGTCGGGTGCGGACCGCTTCGCGGGCGAGCAGGGTGCAGCAGGCCGTGCCCAGCACTCCGGCGCCCACGACCGTCGCCGTCACCCCGGCGAACTGGGCGGCCACGCCGGCCAGCGCCATGCCCGCCCCCTGGATCGTCATCAGCCCGGCGGTGAGCAGGGTCATCGCCCGGCCCCGCGACTCCTCCGGCACGGCCCGCACGAACCACTGGTCCAGCCCCAGCGTGTACGCCGAGCCCGTGCCCGAGACCGCGAGCAGCAGGAGGGACACGGCGAGGCCGGGACGGAAGGCGTACCCGGCGTACGGCAGCAGGGTCAGGCAGACCAGGGGCAGGGCGATCCGTTCCCGGGTGGCGGGGCGCAGGCGGGCGCCCGCGTACAGCTCGCCGGCGATCGTGCCGACCGGCAGCGCGCACATCAGCAGGCCGAGCCCTACGGAGCCGGCGGCCAGCTGGTCGGCGTAGGGCGCCGCCAGCGCCTCCGGCACCACCGCGAACATGGGCGGCACCCAGAACAGCAGGAGCAGCACGCGCACGCGGCGGTCGGCGAGCAGCTGCCGGGCGCCGCCCTTGGGAGAGTCCTGCGCCAGGGCGCTTCCGGCGCCGGCGCGGGCGGGCCTGCGCCGGGTGCCGAAGCGCAGCAGGGCTGCCGAGGCGCAGAAGGTGCCCACGGTGATCAGCAGCGCGTGGCGCGGTGACACGGCGACGAGCAGCAGGCCGCCGAGGCCGTAGCCGACGAGCAGCGCGCTCTGCGAGACGATGCGCAGCAGGGAGCGTCCGAGCACGAACAGGTCGCCGTCGCCGAGGATGTCCGCCAGCGTGGCCATCCGGGTCCCCTGGAACACCGGCGAGACGACGGCCACGCAGCAGCGCAGGGCGAGCAGGACGGCTGTGTGGGTGCCGGGGGCGACCATCAGGGCGGTGCACGCGGCCTGTGCCAGGTCGCACACCACCAGGACCCGCCGGGCCGGGAAGCGGTCGGCGATCCCCGCCAGCAGCGTTCCGCCCACCGCGTACGGGAGGAAGCCGAGCGCGAAGGTGAGGGCGCTCATCAGGGGTGAGCCGGTGAGGTCGTAGATCAGGACGGACAGGGCGATCTCGCTGACGATCACGCCCAGGAGGGACAGGGCGTGGGCGGCGAAGACGGCGCGGAACTCGCGGACCGCGAAGACTTGGGTGTAGCCGGGTGGGGGTGCGGGTTCGGGGGCGGGTGCGGGTTCGGGGACGGGTGCGGGGGCGGGTGCGGGTTCGGGGATCGGTGGGGGTGGTGCGTGGTCTGGCATGGGCAGCAGCTTGGGTGAGGGGGGTGGGGCATTCTAGAGATTCGGGGGTGTCCGAATCTTGGGAGTGTCGTGCCCTCATATCTGCACTTCGGGGAGGACGACTTCCTCCGGTGCCGCTTCGCCGTGTCCCCGTTGTGGGAGACGCAGCAGGCCGTGCGCATGCTGAAGTATCCCGAGCGGCACGGCTACCACGCGCACTGGCTGCGCCGCACGGGCCGCGCGGCCGCCGCGCTCGATCTGACCGACCTGTGGCTGCTGATGCCGCGGTACGGGCACTGCCCCGACTGGCTCTGCCCGCCGCCGATCGGGCCCGCGGCCGGTTTCGAGGAGGAGATCGCGGCCGTGCGGGCGAGCGACCCGGAGGAGGCCCGCGCGGACACCGCGAAGTCGCTCGCGGACACCCCGGGCGCGCTGGACTCGGCACAGGCCAGGAGGTGGCTGCGGGATCCGGCCCGCATGGTCCGGGAACTGTCCGACACGATGGAGGAGGTCTGGCGCACTCTGCTCGCACCGGACTGGACCCGGCTGCGCGCCCTGCTGGAGGCCGACGTGGCCTTTCACTCGCGGCGGCTGGCCGAGGTGGGGCTGGGCAGGCTGCTGCCGGAGATCAACCGGCGGTTCGGGTGGCGCGCCGGGACGCTGACCGTCGAGTTCCGGGGGCGGCACGAGCGGCATCTCGGCGGGCAGGGGCTGGTGCTCATGCCGAGCGTGTTCCTCTGGCCGGACGTCGTCAGCACCTTCGACCCGCCGTGGCAGCCGACGCTCGCCTATCCGGCCCGCGGGATCGGGGGGCTGTGGGCCGCGCCGGACGACCGCGCTCCCGAGGCGCTCGTACGGCTGCTCGGGCGGGGGCGCGCCGCCGTGCTCGCCGCACTGGACGAACCCGCCGCCACCACCGCGCTCGCCCTTCGGCTGGGGCTCGCGCCGTCGTCCGTGTCGGCCCACCTGACCGTGTTGCGCGAGGCCGGGCTGCTGACCTCGCGCCGGTACGGGCATCAGGTGCTGTACGAGCGGACGCCGCTGGGGATCGCGCTGGTCTCGGGGGACGGGTGAACGGCTCTGGGTGCGTGGGGGGTCGGGGTCGTGGCGGTGCGGTGAGCCCGCCGCGGGTTGCGCCCCTCCGCCCGCCGCCACGGCCCAGGGCGTGGGGACCAGGTAAGCGGCGGGCTCCACCGCACCGCCACGACCCGCTCCCGTGCGTACTCGGCCGCGGGTGCGTCCCCATGGCGCGGAGCTTCAGGCGGGCCTCACCGCACCGACACGGCCCGCGCGTACTCGGCCACGGGTCCGTCCCCATGCCGCGGAGCTTCAGGCCGGCCTCACCGCACCGACACGGCCCGCACGTACTCGGCCGCGGGTCCGTCCCCATGGCGCGGAGCTTCAGGCCGGCCTCACCGCACCGACACGGCCCGCACGTACTCGGCCGCGGGTGCCGTTCAGTTGCGGCCTGTGCGGCGCAGGTGGTGTTTTACGGCGCGTTGGGCCACGGGGCCTAGTTCCTCCAAGGCCGCTACGAGGGAGCCCAGTTGGTCCAGTGCGTCGAGCGCTGCGGTCGCGCCGGGCAGGTCCACGCCTTCGTACAGCTCGATGCCGACGAAGGACGCCGCCACGGCGCGGGCCAGGCCCGCGGGGTCGGTGAACTCGGCGAAGGGGGTGCCCGCGAGGACCCGGGTGAGGACCTGTTCGATCTCGGTGATCCACAGGTCCAGGCCGGCTGCCGTGGCGGGGCCGAGGGTGGCGTGGGTCTGGGCGCCTGCCAGCAGTTGGCCCAGGAGCGCCACATGGCCGCCGGCGCGTTCCTCCTCGTGCATCCGCCGTCCCACGGCGAGGAGTTCGGACAGCGAGGTGACCGAGGAGAGGCGGGCGCGGTAGCGGGACACGGAGCGCTCCGCCCCGTAGCGGCAGGCCGCGGCGAGGAGTTCGTCCACCGAGCCGAAGTGGTAGAAGACCAGCGCCTGGTTGACCCCGGCCGCCGTCGCGATCGTACGGGCCGACGTCTTGGCGATGCCCTGCTCGGTCAGCGTGCGCAGCGCGCCCTCGAGGAGTCTGGTCTTCGTCTCGTGCGACTTGGCCGTCTCGGCGCTCACGCGCGCCGCTCCTCGCGGACCGGGCGCAGGTCGGGGCGTGGGCGGACCGGGGTGTAGGTGGCGGTGAAGGAGCCCTCGTAGCCGAACAGCGGGCCGAAGTGGCGGTTGACCACGCGGACGCTGATGCGGAAGCGGGCGGCGGCGGCGTCGTAGGACTCGCGGACCTCGGCGGTCGCGCCGAGCAGTTCGGGGACGCGCACGTCCACCGGGCCCTCGCGGAACCGGTGCTCGCCGGAGCGGATGAGGAGCGAGCCGTCCGGCTCGGCGCGGAGGTGGAGGTCGCTGGCGAGGTGCTGGTGGGTGCCCAGGTAGTCGAGGATGCGGTCGCCCTTGGGGCTCAGCACCATCTGGGCGTCGAAGCGGTGGGGACGGCCCAGGTCGAAGGTGCGCACGAAGGTCACCGTCTCACGGCCGTAGCGGTCGGTGTACGGAACGTTCTCGATCACGAACGGCACCCGGCGGCCCGTACGGGGGACCAGGATGTTGCGGGTGGCGCCCAGGGCCAGGAACGGCTTCACGAACGCCCCTCCGTGCCAGACGCGGTCCATCACGCCCCGGCCGGTGCACGCCTCGCCGCTCGCCAGGCCGACGGAGAAGCGGCGCCGCAACTGGGGGTGGAGGCGGTCGAAGTCGGAGCCCATGGCGGTGCGGAAGATCGATGTGGTCACCGGTGGTCCTCCAGGGTGCGCAGCAGTCGGGGGGCGCGCGTGTGTGTGGGTGGCGTGCGCAGGCAGCGGCGGGCGGCCGGTGTCGTGGGCAGCGGTGGTGCGAAGAGGGCCAGGGAGAGGGCCACCAGCGACAGCACGGGGGTCGTGAAGGAGAGCAGGGGGGACAGGGGGCCGGCGGGGGGCAGGAGGTGGCCGTAGCCGAAGAGGGTGAGGGAGAGGGCGGCCGTGAGAGCGCGGACGAGGAGTTCGGCCAGCCAGTTGGCGCGGGCTCGCTCGGGGGTGATGCCCCGCTCCAGCCACAGGCGCAGCCGGTCGAAGGACCAGGCCGTCGCCCAGCCCATGAGCGGGCGCAGCAGCAGCCGGTCGGCGAGGGCGCCGAGGACGCCCCAGCGGGGGCGGTAGTCGTAGCCGGTGAGGAAGCGGACGCCGTCGCCGTCGGGGATGTAGCGCCAGTAGCCGCTGCCCTCGGCGAGGAGGGAGAGGGGGTGCGGGGAGGCGAAGCGGAGGGCGGAGGTGCGGGTGCCGTCCGGGCGCCGGCGCTCGCCCGCCGAGACTCCGGTGCCGGCGATCTTCAGGAAGGGCAGCACCCGCGTGGCGTAACGGAAGCGCTGCGGCTCGCCCTCCGCGGAAGGGAGGAGGGTGATCTCGGTGAAGCGCAGGTCCCAGCGCCGGTGCTGGGCCGGGTCCTGGGTGCGCGTCCAGAGATCGTCGAGATCGGCGCGGATCCGCGCCTCTATGTAGAGCCCCATGGTGTACGTCCGTCCCCCGGTCGGCCTTGAGTTTGAGCGACTGCTCAAGTTACAGGGTTTTGAGCGGTCGCTCAAAGAGGTGGGACGAGAAAACCCCGGCTCGGGCGAGCCGGGGTTGCTCCTACTGGGCGAGGTGGCGTTCCACCGTCTCCACCTTGGAGGTCAGGCCGTCGGTCACGCCGGGGCGGATGTCCGCCTTCAGGACCAGGGAGACGCGCGGCGCCCGCGCCTCGACCGCGGCGACGGCTCGCCTGACGACGTCCATGACCTCGTCCCACTCGCCCTCGACCGAGGTGAACATGGCGTCCGTGCGGTTGGGCAGGCCCGACTCGCGGACCACGCGGACGGCGTCGGCGACGTACTCCCCCACGTCCTCGCCGACGCCCAGCGGCGTCACGGAGAAGGCGACGATCATGCGTTCACGACCCCTTCCTTGCGGGCGCGGGAGGCGATGACCGCGTCCTCGGCCGCCCGCTTGAGCTTGCGCTCGGCGAAGAAGCCGCCGGTCGGCAGGACGGAGAGGACGAAGTAGAGGGCCGCGGTCCTGAGGTCCCACTTGGCGCGGTTCCAGGCGTCCGCCCAGAAGACCACGTAGAGGACGAACAGGACGCCGTGCACCATGCCCATCACCGGCACCGCGTTGAAGTCCGTGGTCCGCTTCAGGACCGAGCAGACCAGCAGGAGGAGGAAGGAGACCGCCTCGGGGGCGGAGACGAGGCGGAGGCGGCGGAGGGCGGTGGCGGTCTTGAGGTCCACGGGTCACCTTCGGGGGGTCGGTCGGAGTGAGGTTTGTGAACGCAAGCACAAACGCTCCGCCATTGTGGCAAACGACGGGGCGAACGGCGGTCGGGGGGTCGGCCGGCGGGGTCACTGAGGGTTTCTTCAGGGACTTTCTCCCCCTGTGGGCTCTGTGCGGCGGGGGCGGGCGGCGGCTACCGTCGCTGCGTGGCGATGTTCCGACTTCAAGGCAGCAAGGTGCTGGCCGTCGACATGACCGGAGATGCCGTCAAGGCGAAGAACGGCTCCATGGTCGCGTACGACGGGCAGATGGCCTTCAAGAAGATGAGCGGCGGCGGTGAGGGCATCCGGGGCATGGTGACCCGGCGGCTCACCGGCGAGCAGATGACGTTGATGGAGGTGAAGGGGCACGGGACCTGCTGGTTCGCCGACCGGGCGAGCGAGATCAACCTGGTCGCGCTCCAGGGGGACAAGCTGTACGTGGAGTCGAGCAACCTGCTCGCCACCGACGCCGGGCTGCGCACCGGGACGACCTTCACGGGGCTGCGCGGGGCCACCCAGGGCAACGGGCTGTTCACGACGACGATCGAGGGGCACGGGCAGGCGGCGATCATGTCGGACGGTCCGGCGGTCGTGCTGCGGGTCAGCGCGCAGTACCCGCTGAACGTCGACCCCGGCGCCTACATCGCGCACCAGGGCAACCTGCGGCAGTCGTTCCAGTCCGGTGTGACGTTCCGCACCCTCCTGGGCGAGGGCGGCGGCGAGGCCTTCCAGATCCGGTTCGAGGGGGACGGCCTGGTGTACGTGCAGCCGAGCGAGCGGAACACGATCGCGGGTGATGTGTGACATGGCTCTGCGTGAGATCAACTCCAAGATGATCGAGGCGACCGTCATGCCGGGCCAGCGGCTGTTCAGCCAGCGCGGCGCCATGCTCGCCTACAAGGGCGACGTGTCGTTCACGCCCAATATGCAGGGCGGCCAGGGCGGGCTGATGTCCATGATCGGGCGGCGGGTCGCGGGTGAGGCCACCCCGCTGATGACGGTGGAGGGCAGCGGCACCGTGTTCTTCGGTCACGGCGGCCACCACGTCCAGGTCATCACCCTCGCCGGCGACACGCTGTACGTGGAGGCGGACCGTCTGCTCGCCTTCGAGGGCACGCTCGAGCAGGGCACGATGTTCATGGGTTCGCAGGGCGGCGTGATGGGCATGGTGCGCGGCCAGGTCACCGGCCAGGGCCTGTTCACCACCACCCTGAAGGGGCACGGCGCGGTGGCCGTGATGGCCCACGGGGGTGTGTTCGAGGTCCCCATCACCCCGCAGCGGCCGGTCCACGTCGACCCGCAGGCGTACGTCGCCCACCACGGCGACGTGCGCAACAGCCTGTCCACGGCGCTGGGCTGGCGGGACATGGTGGGCCGCGGCTCCGGCGAGGCCTTCCAGCTGGAGCTGAGCGGCAACGGTTCGGTGTACGTGCAGGCCTCGGAGGAGAAGCTGTGACGACCTACCCGGGGGCCGGTCCCACGGTCCACGACCCGATGACCCTGCCGGTCGACGACAACGTGAACAGTTACACCTTCTGCGTGGAGCTCAAGGGGAGCCAGTGGTTCCTGCAGAAGGGGAAGATGATCGCCTACTACGGGTCGATCGAGTTCGACGGCATCGGACACGGCCGGCTCGACCGGCTCGTCCGTACCGCGTTCCATTCGCCTTTGCACGCCGCCGACTGGGTCGTGGCGCAGGGCTCGGGCAAGATGCTCCTCGCCGACCGGGCCTTCGACGTCAATTCCTATGACCTCGAGGACGGCAATCTGACCATTCGCTCGGGCAACCTGCTCGCTTTTCAGCCAAGCCTGTCACTCAAGCAGTCGATCGTGCCCGGGTTCCTGACCCTCATCGGAACCGGAAAGTTCGTGGCCGCTTCCAACGGCCCGGTGGTGTTCATGGAACCCCCGATCCGGGTGGACCCGCAGGCGCTCGTCGGGTGGGCCGACTGCCCCTCTCCGTGCCACCACTACGACCATGGGTACATGACCGGCGTGATGGGCGGTCTACGTGCACTGACGGGGCTCGGCGGGGCCTCCGGGGAGGAGCACCAGTTCGAGTTCGTGGGGGCCGGCACGGTGCTGCTGCAGTCCACCGAGACCCTCATGGCCGAGCAGCCCACGGGGACGACCCCCCAGCAGGCCGGAGTGCCCGGCGGCGGGGGGCTCTTCACAGGCTCCCCACAGCAGGGCGGCACACCGCGCCTTCCCGGACAGCTGGGCGACCTCCAGCGCCGCTTCGGGCTGTGAGCGGTAGTCTGCGGAGTGTGACATCGAACGCGTGCGCACAGTCACACCACCCCTCACTAGTTCGCCTTTCAACCTTTTAGGTAGACTTCATTCATGGAGACCGAGACGGCCACGCGCTGGCTGACCGATGCGGAGCAGTGCGCCTGGCGCACCCACCTGGAGGTCAACAGGCTGTTGACGTACCAGCTCGAAAAGGACCTGCAGCCGTTCGGCCTGACAATGAACGACTACGAGATCCTCGTGAACCTCTCCGAGTCGGAGGACGTACGGATGCGGATGAGCGACCTCGCGTCCGCCACCCTCCAGTCCAAGAGCCGCCTCTCCCACCAGATCACGCGGATGGAGAACGCGGACCTGGTCCGGCGTGAGAACTGCGAGTCCGACCGCCGCGGGCTCTACGCCGTCCTCACCGAGCACGGCATGGAAACCATGCAGAAGGTGGCGCCCCACCATGTGGCGTCCGTGCGAAGGCACTTCATCGACCTGCTGTCCCCCGAGGCCCTGACGGAACTCGACAAGGCCCTGAAGCCGATCGCGGAGCACCTGCGCGGTCAGCGGGGACGCCCCTAGCCGGCGGGCGGGGGCACGGCCCCGATCCGCTGACAGACCTCGCCGAACAGATCGCCCTGTACCAGGAGTTCTTCGAGTTGGGCTGAGGCCGCCCGGGCAGATGGGCACCCGGTCACCGCGCAGTGGCCGGGCGTGGCCGCGCCCTGCCTACTGTCCTGGACATGCGGGGCCGGGTCGGCCCACGGCCAGGGGCCGTCTCCCGTGGGAGACGGCCCTGGTCGTGTGTGCGGGGGCGGGTCAGGGGGTGAGGGTCTCGCGGCCGCCGTGCCGGGCCGCCGACTTGATGGCGTCGAGCAGCCGGTGGGTGCGCACCCCGGTGGTGAAGTCGGGCCCGAACTCGGCGCCCGTGCGGATCGCCCGCGCCAGGTCCGTGTACACCTGGGCGACATTGCTCACCGGGGACGGCGGCCCCGGCAGCAGCGGCCGGTAGGCGTCCGGCACCGGGATCTCCACCGCGGGTGAGCCGTTCGCCGTGGCGTGGGTCAGCGTGAACTGCGGGCCGACCAGGGAGTCGTCCGAGGAGACCAGCACCAGGCGCCCGCTCCGGCCGTGCACCTCGATGCGGAAGCCGTCACCGCGTGGGCCGCCGGTCATGAAGTGAGCCGACGCGGCCGCCCCCGAGCGGAGCAGGCCGCCGACCACGATCTGGTCCGGGGACGTCACCTCGATCCGCTCCCCCGTCTCCTGCATCGTCACCCGGTCGATCCGGGTGGTGAGCGTCGCGGACAGCTCGGCGAACTCCCCGACGGCGTACTGGAACATGTCCAGCGAGTGCCCGCCGACCACCGCCACGTGGTTGACGCCCTTCGTCTCGTCGAACAGGGCCGCGTACCGCGTGGACCACACCTCCGGCGTGCTCAGCGAGTACAGCAGCGACGCCGACAACACCTCGCCGATCAGGCCCTCCCGCAACAGGTCCCGCAGCAGGCGCACCGCCGGGTGATGCCGGCTCTGCAGCCCCACCGCGTGCCGCACCCCGGCGGCCCGCGCCTTCACCTCGAAACGCTCGGCGGTCGCCGCGTCCAGGGCCAGCGGCCATTCGCTGTAGACGTGCCGGCCCGCGTCGACGGCCGCCTCCACCAGGCCGTCGCGCTGCGGCAGTTGTACGGCGATCGTGACCAGGTCGACGTCCGGGTCGGCCATGAGGGCGCGGGCGTCGTCGTACGCCCGGCCGGCGCCCCAGACCGCGGCCGCGGCGCGTGCCGACTCGGGGCTCGTGCCGGCGACGGCGACGATCTCGAAGTCGTCTTCGAGCGCCGACAGCGCCGGCAGGTGGATGCCACGGCCCCACCCCCGTTCGGCGTGTGCGCCGACGACTCCCACTCGGATCCTGTCCGCCACGGTGAAACCTCTTTCGATTGCGCTGGAGTTCGGGGTTGGGGGTTGGGGTCGGGGCGCGCTGCGACTGGCCGGCGTCGCGTCAGATGTGGGCGTTCACGGCCGGGGTGTCGGCCGCGGCCTGCGTCTCCGCGGAGGTGGCCTCCTTGGCGTCCCTGAGCACCAGGAAGGTCACGCACCAGGCCAGGAACACGAAGCCGGCGGCGAACACGAAGGCCAGGCTGTAGCCGTCGCGCAGCGCCCGCAGCTGCGACCGGCCCTGGTCCCTCAGGGTGTTGCTGTGCGAGGTGGCGAGCGTCGCCAGGACCGCCAGACCCACCGCCGCGCCCGCCTGCTGCGCCGTGTTGTTCAGCCCGGAGGCCAGGCCCGCGTCCTCGGGGGCCGCGCCCGACATGGCCCGCATGATGACCGACGGCACGGTCAGGCCCATGCCGAAGCCCTGGATGACGAGGGTGGGAGCCACGTCCACCCAGTAGTCGCCGTCGACGGGCGCCCTGCTGAGCAGCAGCAGCCCGCCGCCGAGGAGCAGCAGACCGGTCAGCAGCACCCGCCGGGTGCCGAAGCGCCCGGTGAGCTTCGCCGTGCAGAACAGCGACATGGTGCCGATCACCAGCGGCGCCGGCAGGAACGCCAGCCCGGTCTGCATCGAGTCGAAGCCCAGCACCCGCTGCAGGTAGAGCGCGTTGAGGAACTGGAAGCCGAAGCCGGCCGCGAACACCAGGATCACGGCGAGGTTGGCGCCCACGATCTCCCGGCTGCGGAAGATGCGCAGCGCCAGCAGCGGACGCCGGGCTGTGGCCTGCCGCCATACGAAGGCGCCGAGCAGCAGGACCGCCACCGCCCCGTAGAGCGCCAGTTCACCCGTGCTGAACCGGTTCTCGGAGATCTGCGAGATGGTGAAGACGCCCAGCGACAGTCCGACCGTCACCAGGACCGCGCCGATCGCGTCGGCGCCCGCGCCGAGGCCGAGCCCCGGCTGGGCGGCCGGCTGGCGCAGGCCGAGCACCAGGGCGACCACGCCGATGGGCAGGTTGATCAGGAACACCCAGTGCCAGCCGAGGGCGTCGGTGATGACCCCGCCCGCGATCAGGCCGACCGAGGCGCCGCCCGCCGAGACGAAGCTGTAGACGCCCATGGCCTTGGCCTGCTCGCCCGGCTCCGGGTACAGGCCGACGATCATGCCGAGCACCACCGCGGAGGCCAGCGCGGCGCCCACGCCCTGCAGGAAGCGGCCCGCGATGAGCAGCTCCGAGGTGTTCGCGATGCCGCACAGCAGGGAGGCGACGGTGAACGTCGTCAGGCCGCTGAGGAAGACCTTCTTCGGGCCGATCAGGTCGCCGAGCCGGCCGGACAGCAGCAGCAGTCCGGCGAAGGCGATGAGGTAGGAGTTCACCACCCAGGACAGGCCGCTCTGGGAGAAGCCGAGCCCGCTCTGGATGGTCGGAAGGGCGACCGTGACGATCGTCCCGTCAAGGATGATCATGAGCTGCATCGCGCAGAGGATGCTGAGCGCGAGGCCGCGCGAGCGGCCCGTTGTTGTCCGGGGGGTCATCACTCACTTCTTTCGTCGTCACATCGTGGTCGTGGCTCGGAGTCCGGCGCTCACCGCCGACGCGTTCGCTCGCGCCCGCGCGTGGATCAACTACGCCACGCGCACGGCCACCTTCCGGCAACCGTGCGGTAATCGAGCAGGTCACAGCGGCTGTACCGGCACCCCATACGGGTGCCGGCACGGGGTGCGGGGCATCCCGCAGAGCGTCGAGGAGGGCACCGGCCGCCTTGGCTCCGTCGGCCGTCCGGAAGGCATGGGTGCCGGGTCGTACGTCGGACCGAGCGCGAGGGGTGGGCGGTGGAGACGGTGACCGCGGGGGCGTCCGCGGTCACCGCGGCCGTGGCGTCCCTGGCCGAACCGGTCCGCCCCGAGGTCATCACCGCCGGCGGCTTCGCGGCCGGCCTGCCCGACTACGTCGCCCAGGTCCCGACTACGTCGCCCAGGTGACGAACCACGTCAGCGCCCTGCAACGCACCACAGGCCCGTCCGCCGCATTCCGCGCCACCATCCGGGCGCTCGCTCCTCCCTGGAGGGCGCGGTCCTCCTGGCCCGCGGAACGCACCGGGGCCGTGACCGCCCGGAGCCGCGTGAAGCCCACGGACAGGCGACGGGCGCAAGCCCCTCACGTTCCGGGGCCACCCGACGTAACTACGGATGCCTGCGGCTGTGCTGCATCGTGCGGGTGCGGCGGGCGTAGCCGACGCAGTGCTCGCAGCGGCCCACGCCTGCCGGACGCCGGGCCGTGTGCTGCCAGTACGGCCTGGACTCGGGGGTCAGCGCCGGGTCCTGGTTGAGGATGGCCAGTTCCAGGGACCGCAGCTCGTGCCCCGGGTCGAGTCCGAAGTTGTCCAGCAGCGCGGTCCGGGTGCGCTGGTAGGCGGCGAGCGCGTCGTGCTGTCGGCCGGAGCGGTAGAGGGCCACCATCAGCAGCCCGCACAGCCGCTCGCCGGTGGGCTCCGCGGCTGCCATCTCCTCGAGCGTGCCGAGGATGTCGTGGCTCTGCCCGCGTCTGAGCAGCTCCTGCGCGTAGTCCTCGAAGACGCTCATCCGCAGTCCGGTGACCGCTTTGAGCTCCGGCCAGGCGATGCCGGACTCGACGAGGTCGGCGAGGGCCGGCCCGCGCCACAGCGAGAGCGCCGAGCGCAGCATGGCGACTCCCGACTCCCGGTGACCCGCCGCGAGTGCGGCGCGGCCGAGGTCCACCTGGCGGCGGAAGTGCCACAGGTCCAGGTGGCCGTCGGCGACGCTGAGGCGGTAGCCGGGTGCGATGGTCGTCAGCCGCACGGACCCGTCGGGCCGCGCGTGCCGTTCGATGATCCTGCGCAGCCCGGAAACGGCGTTGTGCACCATCTTCCGGGACGTCGCGGGATTGTCGTACCCCCACAGGGCGTGAATCAGTTTGCTCGTCGGTACGACCTCGTTCGCGTGCAGGAGGAGAAAACCGGTGATGGCCCGCTGATTGAATCCGCCGAGTTCCACAGGTCTTCCGTCGGCGACCGCTCCTAAAGGGCCGAGCAGGTTGAATCGCATGGAAGAGCCACCCCCGGTCGGCGCGGCAGCCGGAGCTGCATCCAGCATGACGCCCACAGTAAAAAACCATCCGACCTGTTTGTCAAGGTCGGCACACATCTTGCAGTGACACCCAGAGCCGAGAGAAACAGCAGCTCACAGGTGGTTTCATGCAATGCCTGACAGTCGGATGATCCACGCATCCCACTCACCCCGACGCACGGAACGTTCATTCCGCTCCCCGACGAGTGAAGCGTTCGCGCGAAAAGTACCAGTTAGTTGGTTTTTTGCGAGGAGGGCAGGCAAACTGATGGCGAGAGCGGGTCGCGACCTGCCAGAAGGAGGACGACGCGACCACGGCTCCGGTTACTCAGCGAAGGGGTTGGACGCATGGCCAGGCAGGAACGCGCGGAGGTCACCCGGGCCGCCATCCTGGAGGGCGCGGCACGCGTCTTCGACGCGGAGGGATACCACGGCACCACCCTCGGCGACATCGTCAGGGAATCCGGGGTGACGAAGGGTGCCCTCTACTTCCACTTCTCCTCGAAGGAGGAGCTGGCGCAGAACCTGATCGACGAGCAGTTCTCCGCGCTGGCCCCCATGGAGAACCTCGACAACCCCGGCCTGCAGTCAGCCATCGACATCCTCCACCACATGGCGCGGCTGCTGGTGGAGAACGTCCGGGTGCGGGCCGGGATCCGGCTCGTGACCGACCAGAGCTCCAAGACCAGCATCGTCAGCGAGCCGTACACGAAGTGGATGGAGATCTTCCGCAAGTGTCTGACCGAGGCTCAGCACCGCGGGGACGTCAAGGCCGATCTCGACTGCGAGCGGGTGGCCGCGCTGATCGTCGGCTCCTGGACCGGAGTGCAGCTCAGCTCCCAAGTGCTGTGCGGCCGAAAGGACCTGTCCGAGCGGACGACCCTGATGTGGGAGGTGCTGCTGCCCGGCATCGTGCCACCGCGCAGGCTGGCCCGCTTCCACCCGGAAGGCAGCGCCCAGATCGCCGAACGCCCCCTGGGCGCCGCGGGACAGAGGCCGGCACCGGACTCCCCGTGATCCTGCCGGGCAGGGTCTTCGGCACCCCCGTGCGGAGGCCGCCGGCCGCGGGGAAGGGGACGAGCGCCCCGAGCGAGACGATCCGCGCATCCGTGTTCTGCTGCGCCGCCGCCCTGTCCGGCACGCGGCGCGCCGGGGCAGCGGAACACGCCGGTCGGCGCACCGGCGGGAAAGCCGGTGCGCCGGCGGGCGGACGGAGCCGGCGCGGTCACGCCTGGGTCAGGCCCGCCACCAGTTCGTCGGCCGCCCGGTAGGGGTCGAGTTCGCCCGCCGTGATCCGCTCCGCGAGCGCGCTCAGCCGGCGGTCGCCGTGCAGATCGCCGATACGCTCCCGCAAAGCCGTCACCGCGATCGTCTCGACCTCGCGGGCGGCGCGGGCGCGCCGGCGCTCGGCCAGCACGCCCCGCTCCTCCATCCACGCCCGGTGCTTCTCCAGGGCCTCGACGACCTCGTCGACGCCCTCGGCGCGGGCGGCGACCGTCTTGACGATGGGCGGACGCCAGTCACCGGGGGCGCGGGACTCGCCGAGGCCGAGCATGTGGTTCAGCTCGCGGGCGGTGGCGTCCGCGCCGTCCCGGTCGGCCTTGTTGACGACGTACACGTCGCCGATCTCGAGGATGCCGGCCTTAGCCGCCTGGATGCCGTCGCCCATGCCGGGGGCCAGCAGGACGACGGAGGTGTCGGCCTGGGAGGCGATCTCGACCTCCGACTGGCCTACGCCGACCGTCTCCACGAGGATCACGTCGCAGCCCGCCGCGTCCAGCACGCGGATGGCCTGCGGCGCGGCCCAGGCGAGGCCGCCCAGGTGGCCGCGGGTGGCCATCGAGCGGATGTAGACGCCGGGGTCGGAGGCGTGCTCCGACATGCGCACCCGGTCGCCGAGCAGCGCGCCGCCGGAGAACGGCGAGGACGGGTCGACGGCCAGGACGCCGACCCGCTTGCCCTGCTTGCGGTACGCCGTCACCAGCGCCGAGGTGGAGGTCGACTTGCCGACACCGGGCGAGCCGGTGAGACCGACGACGTAGGCGTTGCCGGTCAGCGGGGCCAGGGCCGCCATGACCTCCCTGAGCTGTGGGGACGCCCCCTCCACCAGGGAGATCAGCCGGGCCACGGCCCGGGGCCGGCCTTCCCTGGCCTGGGCGACCAGTGAGGAGACGTCCTGCATCACAGCTCCGTTCACTTCAGAGTCGTACCGTCGTACTGGGACAGGGTCAGGCCTTGGGCACCCGGACGATCAGGGCGTCGCCCTGACCCCCGCCGCCGCACAGCGCGGCCGCGCCGACGCCGCCGCCCCGGCGCTTGAGCTCCAGGGCCAGGTGCAGCACGAGCCGGGCGCCGGACATGCCGATCGGGTGACCGAGGGCGATGGCGCCGCCGTTGACGTTCACCTTTTCCGTGGACACGCCGAGGTCCTTCATTGACTGGACCGCGACCGCCGCGAAGGCCTCGTTGATCTCGATCAGGTCGAGGTCCTCGACGCTCAGGCCCTCCTTCTTCAGGGCGTGCAGGATGGCGTTGGACGGCTGCGACTGCAAAGAGTTGTCCGGGCCGGCCACGTTGCCGTGGGCGCCGATCTCCGCGATCCACTCCAGGCCGAGCTCCTGGGCCTTGGCCTTGCTCATCACGACCACGGCCGCCGCGCCGTCCGAGATCTGCGAGGAGGTGCCGGCCGTGATGGTGCCGTCCTTGGTGAACGCCGGGCGCAGCTTGCCCAGCGACTCGACTGTGGTGTCGCCGCGGATGCCCTCGTCCTGGCTGAAGACGACCGGCTCGCCCTTGCGCTGCGGGATCTCGACCGGGGTGATCTCGGCCTCGAAGACGCCGTTCTTCTGGGCGGCGGCGGCGCGCTGGTGGGACAGGGCGGCGATCTCGTCCTGCTCGGGGCGCTTGATGCCGAGGCGCGTGTTGTGCTTCTCCGTGGACTCGCCCATGGCGATGCCCTCGAAGGAGTCCGTCAGGCCGTCGTAAGCCATGGCGTCGAGCATCTCGATCGCCCCGTACTTGTAGCCCTCACGGGACTTCGGCAGCAGGTGCGGGGCGTTGGTCATGGACTCCTGGCCGCCCGCGACGACGATGTCGAACTCACCCGCGCGGATCAGCTGGTCGGCCAGCGCGATGGCGTCGAGACCGGACAGGCACACCTTGTTGATGGTGAGCGCCGGGACGCTCATCGGGATGCCGGCCTTGACCGCGGCCTGACGCGCCGGGATCTGCCCCGCGCCGGCCTGCAGCACCTGGCCCATGATCACGTACTGCACCTGGTCGCCACCGATCCCCGCACGGTCGAGGGCGGCCTTGATCGCGAAGCCGCCGAGGTCGGCTCCGGAGAAGGACTTCAGCGAGCCCAGCAACCGGCCCATGGGCGTCCGGGCGCCCGCGACGATCACTGAGGTGTTCGTTCCAGAAGACATGAGCTGTGATTCCCCTTACCGGCTGCACTGCCGAGGAGTGAACGAGGGTTTACTTCGAATGTACTGAGGTGCGGTCCGTCACGTCATCGGGCCGTCGGTGTGATCGCGCGCACGTTGCGTAACCATCCCAGTCGCGCTGCACTGAAAACATGCTGACGCGAATCGACCACATCGGGATCGCCTGCCACGACCTCGACGCCACCGTCGAGTTCTACCGGGCCACGTACGGCTTCGAGGTCTTCCACTCCGAGGTCAACGAGGAGCAGGGCGTCCGCGAGGCCATGCTCAAGATCAACGACACCTCCGACGGCGGAGCCTCCTACCTCCAGCTGCTGGAACCGACCAGGGAGGACTCCACCGTCGCGAAGTGGCTCGCCAAGAACGGCGAGGGGGTGCACCACATCGCCTTCGGCACCGCGGACGTCGACGCGGACGCCGCGGACATCAAGGACAAGGGCGTACGCGTCCTGTACGAAGAGCCCCGGCGCGGCTCCATGGGGTCACGGATCACCTTCCTGCACCCCAAGGATTGCCACGGCGTACTCACAGAACTGGTCACTTCGGCGCCTGTTGAGTCACCTGAGCACTGACCCTCGTACATATGGGCCGGTAGGGTTGGGGGCGGCCGCCGCTCCGCGAGGGCGGCCGCATGCCGGGGTCCGGGTTTCGGGGGGCGAGCGTCGGGGCAACAGCCCCTGCTCCGCCGTCGATCTGACACCATTCCCCGGGGGCCCCGTCCGGCGGATGGACGGAGCTCGTTTGGAGAAACCTGCGACCAGGGGACGGATGGGACCGCGCAGTGCGGGGCTACGAGAGCCAGGAGCGAGAGCCGGCGGCTGACGTCGACCACCTCACTCGGTTCGAAGCCGAGATGAAACGGCTGAAGACCGAGCGGGAAAAGGCGATCCAGCACGCCGAGGACCTCGGCTACCAGGTCGAGGTGCTGCGCGCCAAGCTGCACGAGGCGCGGCGCACCATCATGTCCCGGCCCGCCTTCGACGGCGGCGACCTCGGGTACCAGGCCGAGCAGTTGCTGCGCAACGCGCAGGTGCAGGCCGACCAGCTGCGCATGGAGGCCGAGCGCGAGCTGAGCCAGGCCCGGGCGCAGACGCAGCGCATCCTCCAGGAGCACGCCGAGCAGGCCGCCCGGCTGCAGGCGGAGCTGCACCAGGAGGCCGTCACCCGGCGCCAGCAGCTCGACCAGGAGCTGGCCGAGCGCCGCCAGACCGTCGAGTCGCACGTCAACGAGAACGTGGCGTGGGCGGAGCAGTTGCGCGCCCGCACCGAGTCGCAGGCGCGCCGGCTGCTCGACGAGTCGCGCGCCGAGGCAGAGCAGGCCATGGCGGCGGCCCGCGCCGAGGCCGAGCGGCTGACCAGCGAGGCCCGGCAGCGGCTGCAGAGCGAGGCCGAGGCGGCCCGCGCGGAGGCCGAGCAGATCCTGCGCCGGGCGCGCGCGGACGCCGAACGGCTGCTGAACGCCGCCTCCACCCAGGCCCAGGAGGCCACCGACCACGCCGAGCAGCTGCGCAGCTCCACGCTCTCGGAGTCGGACGCCGCCCGCCGCCAGGCCCAGGAGCTGAGCCGGGCCGCCGAGCAGCGCATGGCCCAGGCCGAGGAGGCGCTGCGCAAGGCGCAGGCCGAGGCCGAGAAGACGGTCGCCGAGGCGAAGGAGGCCGCCGCCAAGGCCCTGACGAGTGCCGAGGCGGCGAACGAGACCCGCACCCGCACCGCGAAGGAGCAGGTCGCCCGGCTGGTCCAGGAGGCCACCAAGGAGGCCGAGTCCACCAGGGCGGAGGCCGAGCAGATCGTCGCCGACGCGCGCGCGGCGGCGGAGAAGCTCCTCGCCGAGGCCGCCGAGAAGGCCCGGACGATCACCGCCGAGGAGAGCGCGACCGCGCTGTCCAAGGCCGCCAAGACCGCCGAGGACGTCCTCAACAAGGCGCAGGCGGACGCCCGTAACACCACCAAGGCCGCCGCCGAGGAGGCCGAGCGGATCCGCCGGGAGGCGGAGGCCGAGGCGGACCGGCTGCGCGCCGAGGCGCACGACATCGCCGAGCAGCTCAAGGGCGCGGCGAAGGACGACACCAAGGAGTACCGCGCCAAGACGGTCGAGCTGCAGGAGGAGGCCCGCCGGCTGCGCGGCGAGGCCGAGCAGCTGCGCGCCGACGCGGTCGCCGAGGGCGAGAAGATCCGCGCGGAGGCCCGCAAGGAGGCCGTCCAGCAGATCGAGGAGGCGGCCAAGACCGCCGAGGAGCTGCTGGCCAAGGCCAAGGCGGACGCGGACGAGCTGCGGCAGACCGCGACGGCCGACAGCGAGAAGGTCCGCACCGAGGCCATCGAGCGGGCCACCACGCTGCGCCGGCAGGCCGAGGAGACCCTGCAGCGCACCCGCCAGGAAGCGGAGCGGCACCGCGAGGAGGTCGTCGAGCAGGCGGAGGGCATCCGGGCCGACGCCGAGCGGGCCGCCCGCGAGCTGCGCGAGGAGACCGAGCGGACCGTCCAGGCGCGGCGCGCGGAGGCCGCCGACGAGGTGGCGCGGCTGCACGCGGAGGCCGAGGAGCGCCTCGCCGCCGCCGAGCAGTCGCTGGCCGACGCCCGCGACGAGGCCACCCGTATCCGGCGGGAGGCCGCCGAGGAGACCGAACGGCTGCGCGCCGAGGCCGCCGAGCGGATCCGCACGCTGCGGCAGCAGGCCGAGGCGGAGGCCGAGCGGCTGCGCACCGAGGCCGCGTCCGACGCGGCCGCGTTCCGGGCCGAGGGCGAGGCCGTCGCCGTACGCCTGCGGTCGGAGGCCGCGGCCGAGGCCGAGCGGCTGAAGTCCGAGGCGCAGGACAGCGCCGACCGGGTCCGGGCGGAGGCGCAGGCCGCCGCCGAGCGGCTCGGCGCGGAGGCGTCCGAGACGCTGGCCGCCGCCCAGGAGGAGGCCGCCCGGCGCCGCCGCGAGGCCGAGGAACTCCTCGGCGCCGCCCGCCAGGAGGCCGGCCAGGAGCGTGAGCGGGCCCGCGAGCAGAGCGAGGAGCTGCTGGCGTCGGCGCGCAAGCGCGTCGAGGACGCGCAGGCGGAGGCGGTGCGCCTGGTCGAGGAGGCCGACCGGCGCGCCACCGAGATGGTGTCGGCGGCCGAGCTGCACGCCCAGCAGGTACGCGACTCCGTGGCGGGGCTGCACGAGCAGGCCCAGGAGGAGATCGCCGGGCTGCGCAGCGCCGCCGAGCACGCGGCGGACCGCACCCGGCGCGAGGCGGAGGAGGAGGCGGACCGGGTCCGCGGCGACGCCTACGCCGAGCGGGAGCGGGCCACCGAGGACGCCAACCGCATCCGGCGCCAGGCGAGCGAGGAGACCGAGGCCGCCAAGGCGCTGGCCGAGCGCACCGTGTCGGACGCGATCGCGGAGGCGGACCGGCTGCGGTCGGACGCGGCCGAGCACGCCCAGCGGGCGCGCACGGAGGCTTCGGACAAGATCGCCGAGGCCGACCAGGCGGCCGCCCGCACCCGCGCGGACGCCCGCGAGGACGCCAACCGCATCCGGTCGGACGCGGCGACGCAGGCCGACACCCTCATCACCGAGGCCCGCAACGAGGCCGAGCGGCTCACCACCGAGACGATCGCCGAGACCGACCGGCTGCGGTCGGAGACGATCGCCGAGACCGACCGGCTGCGGTCGGAGACGTCCGCCGAGGCGGAGCGGGTGCGGGCCGAGGCGGTCGCGCAGGCGGACAAGCTGATCGCGGACGCCACCGGCGACGCGGAGCGGCTGCGTGCCGAGGCCGCGGAGACGGTCGGGGCGGCGCAGGCGCACGCCGAGCGGATCCGCGAGGACTCCCGGCGGGTCAAGGCCCAGGCGCTGGCGGAGGCCGAACGGGTCACCGCGGCCGCGCGCGAGGAGGCCGAGCGGACCCTGGACGAGGCCCGCAAGGAGGCCAACAAGCGGCGCCAGGAGGCGGCCGAGCAGGTCGACACGCTCATCTCGGAGACCGCGGCCGAGGCCGACAAGCTGCTCACCGAGGCGCAGACGCAGGCGCACAAGACCACCGCGGACGCCGAGGCGCAGGCCGACACCATGGTGGGCGCGGCCCGCAAGGAGGCCGACCGGCTGGTGTCGGAGGCAACGGTCGAGGGCAACTCGCTGGTCGAGAGGGCCCGTGCGGACGCGGACGAACTGCTCGTCGGCGCCCGCCGGGACGCCACGGCGATCAGGGAGCGGGCGGAGGAGCTGCGCGACCGCCTCACCGGCGAGATCGAGGAACTGCACGAGCGGGCCCGGCGCGAGGTCGCCGAGACGATGAAGTCGACGGGCGACCGCTGCGACGCGCTCATCAAGGCCGCCGAGGAGCAGCTGGCCAAGGCGCAGGCGAAGGCCAAGGAGCTGGTCTCGGAGGCCAACTCCGAGGCGGGCAAGGTCCGTATCGCCGCCGTGAAGAAGGCCGAGGGGCTGCTGAAGGAGGCCGAGCAGAAGAAGGCCACCCTCATCAGGGAGGCCGAGGAGCTCAAGGCCGAGGCGATCCGCGAGGCCCGGCGCACGGTCGAGGAGGGCAAGCGCGAGCTGGAGGTCCTGGTGCGCCGACGCGAGGACATCAACGCCGAGATCTCGCGGGTCCAGGACGTCCTGGAGGCCCTGGAGTCCTTCGAGGCCCCGTCGGCCGGCAAGGACAACGGGGTCAAGGCGGGCGCCGTCGTGGGCGCCCCCCGTTCGGGCGGCAAGGGGTCGGACGGCTGAGGCGTGTGGGGCTGACCGGGTGTCGGGCGATCGGGTGTGACAGTGCGAGGCGTCGGGTGGCAGGGGAAGCCGGTCCGTTGCGGTATGTTCTGCGGCATTTGGCCGGGTCTCCCGCAAGCGGTCCGGCGGTTAGCCACTCAAAAGGGGTGTCATTTTCCAGATCAAACGCGCATCCGCTCGATGACACGCCGCTACGGCCCCTAGGATTCCCCCTATCACCTCACCGGTCTCATTCGACAGGAACCCCATGAGCGACACTTCCCCCTACGGCTTCGAGCTTGTGCGGCGTGGGTACGACCGCGCTCAGGTGGACGAACGAATCTCCAAGCTCGTCTCCGACCGTGACAGCGCTCTCGCCCGCATCACCGCTCTGGAAAAGCGCATCGAGGAGCTCCACCTCGAGACGCAGAACGCGCAGGCCCAGGTAAGCGACGCCGAGCCGTCGTACGCCGGTCTCGGCGCGCGCGTGGAGAAGATCCTCCGCCTCGCCGAGGAAGAGGCCAAGGATCTGCGCGAGGAGGCCCGGCGGGCGGCCGAGCAGCACCGCGAGCTCGCGGAGTCCGCGGCCCAGCAGGTCCGCAACGACGCGGAGTCCTTCGCGGCGGAGCGCAAGGCCAAGGCCGAGGACGAGGGCGTCCGGATCGTCGAGAAGGCCAAGAGTGACGCCTCGCAGCTGCGCGCCGAGGCCCAGAAGGACGCGCAGTCCAAGCGCGAGGAGGCCGACGCCCTCTTCGAGGAGACCCGCGCCAAGGCCGCGCAGGCCGCCGCCGACTTCGAGACGAACCTCGCCAAGCGCCGCGAGCAGTCCGAGCGCGACCTGGCGTCGCGTCAGCAGAAGGCCGAGAAGCGCCTCGCCGAGATCGAGCACCGCGCCGAGCAGCTCCGCCTGGAGGCGGAGAAGCTGCGCACGGACGCCGAGCGCCGCGCCCGCCAGACGGTGGAGACCGCCCAGCGCCAGGCCGAGGACATCGTGGCCGACGCCAACGCCAAGGCCGACCGGATCCGTTCGGAATCCGAGCGCGAGCTGGCCGCCCTCACCAACCGCCGCGACAGCATCAACGCCCAGCTGACGAACGTCCGCGAGATGCTCGCGACGCTCACGGGCGCCGCGGTGGCCGCCGCCGGCACGCCGGCCACGGACGACGAGCCGATCTCCCGCGGGGTTCCGGCGCAGCAGTCCCGGTAATCCCTGACGGCAGCACAGGCCCGCATCCCCGCCACGGGGGTGCGGGCCTCGTCGTGCACCGGGCGTGCCCCGTCGTGCGGCGGGCCCGGCGCGACCACCCGTGCGGCGGGCCCGGCGCGACCACCCGTACGGCGGGCCGGCGGGACCGCTCGGGGGACGGGCCGGCGGGACCGCTCGGGGGACGGGCCGGCTCGGAGAGCGGAACGGCTCGGGTGGCAGGCCCGGAAGGGCCGTCTTAGCGTGGCCGCATGATCGAGCTCGAGGACCTGACGAAGCGGTACGGCGAGACGGTGGCGGTCGACCACCTCACCTTCACCGTCAGACCGGGGCTCGTCACCGGCTTCCTCGGGCCCAACGGCGCCGGCAAGTCGACGACCATGCGGATGATGCTCGGCCTGGACCGGCCCACCGCCGGGGACGTGCGCATCGACGGCAGGCACTACGACCGGCTGAAGGACCCGCTGAAGTACATCGGCGCCCTGCTCGACGCCAAGGCCGTGCACGGCGGGCGCAGCGCCTTCAACCACCTGCTGTGCCTCGCGCAGAGCAACGGCATCCCCCGGCGGCGGGTGGCCGAGGTGCTCGACACCGTCGGCCTCACCGCGGTCGCGCGGAAGAAGGCCAAGGGGTTCTCGCTCGGCATGGGGCAGCGGCTGGGCATCGCGGGCGCGCTGCTCGGCGACCCGCGGATCCTGATGTTCGACGAGCCGGTCAACGGCCTCGACCCCGAGGGCATCCACTGGATCCGCACGCTGATGAAATCGCTGGCCGCGCAGGGCCGCACGGTGTTCGTCTCCAGCCACCTGATGAGCGAGATGGCGCTGACCGCCGACCACCTCGTCGTCATCGGGCAGGGACGGCTGCTCGCCGACACCTCCATGGCCGACTTCATCGACCGCAACTCGCGTTCGTACGTCCGGGTCCGCTCCCCGCAGCGCGAGCGGCTGCTCGACATGCTGCACGACGCCGGGATCACCGCCGTCGAGGCCGCGGGCGGGGCGCTGGAGATCGACGGCGGCAAGGCCGAGCAGATCGGCGAACTGGCGGCACGGCACGAGATCACGCTGCACGAACTGAGCCCCCGGCAGGCCTCCCTGGAGGAGGCGTTCATGCGGCTGACCGCGGAGTCGGTCGAGTACCACGCACACACCGGTCCCGAGCCCGCGCCGCAGCCGGGGACGCCCCCCGCCGCGGCCTGGGGGCGGGGCGACGACTGGAGGAGGAGCCGGGCATGACCGCGACCCAGGTCATCCGGTCCGAGTGGACCAAGATCCGGTCGGTGGCGTCCACGGTGTGGACGCTGTCCCTGGCCGTGGTCGTCACGATCGCCCTCGGCATGCTGATCTCCGCCCTGTCGGACAAGGGGTTCGACTCGATGAGCGAGCGGGACCGGCTTAGCTTCGACCCGACCTACATCAGCTTCGCCGGCATGAGCCTCGGACAGCTCGCGATGATCGTGTTCGGTGTGCTGGTCGTCTCCAACGAGTACAGCACCGGCATGATCCGCACCTCGCTGGCCGCCGTGCCGCAGCGCGGCACCTTCCTGTTCAGCAAGCTGGCCGTCGCCACCGGCCTCGCGCTGGCCGTTTCCATGGTCACCAGCTTCGCCGCCTTCTTCCTCGGCCAGGCGATGCTCGGCTCGCGCCAGGTGTCGATCGGCGACCCGCACGTGCTGCGCGCGGTGGTCGGCGGCGGCCTCTACATGACCCTCATCACGGTGTTCTCGATGGGCGTCGCCACGATGCTGCGCTCGCCGATGCTGTCGCTGGGCATCCTGATGCCGTTCTTCTTCCTGATCTCCAACATCCTGGGGAACGTCGACGCGACGAAGAAGGTCGGCCGCTACCTGCCCGACCAGGCCGGCAGCCGGATCATGCGGGTGGTCACGCCGGTCGCCGACGACACCCCGTACGGGCCCTGGGGCGGCCTCGCCATCATGGTGCTGTGGACGGCCGCCGCACTGGCGGGCGGCTACGCACTGCTCAGGAGACGGGACGCGTGACTTTACCCGCCCTTGGGCGGAACCGTCAGCGGCTCGATATCCTCCTAACTCTTACGGGGGGCACGTGCCCCGCTGTCCTGAACCTTTCGATGGGTGCGGAGCATGATCGAGGCAGTCGGCCTGACCAAGCGCTACGGCGACAAGACCGCTGTGTACAACCTCTCGTTCCAGGTGCGACCCGGTGCCGTCACCGGCTTCCTGGGGCCCAACGGCTCCGGCAAGTCGACCACGATGCGGATGATCCTGGGCCTGGACAACCCCACGGCGGGGCGGGTGACGATCGGCGGCTACCCGTACCGCAAGCTGCCCAACGCCCCCCGCCAGGTGGGCGCGCTGCTCGACGCGAAGGCCGTGCACGGCGGCCGGTCGGCGCGCAGTCATCTGCTGAGCCTGGCCCAGCTGTCCGGCATCCCGGCCCGGCGGGTGGACGAGGTGCTGGGCGTGGTCGGCCTGCAGGACGTGGCCCGGAGACGGTCCAAGGGCTTCTCCCTCGGCATGGGCCAGCGGCTCGGCATCGCCGCCGCCCTGCTCGGCGACCCCCAGGTGCTGCTGTTCGACGAACCGGTCAACGGCCTCGACCCCGAGGGCATCCTCTGGGTGCGCAACCTGATGAAGGCGCTCGCGGCGGAGGGCCGTACGGTCTTCGTCTCCTCCCATCTGATGAGCGAGATGGCGCTGACGGCCGACCACCTCATCGTCATCGGCCGCGGGCAGCTGCTCGCCGACATGGGCGTGCAGGACTTCATCGCGGCGAACTCCGCCGGTTTCGCGCGGGTGCGCACCCCCGACACCGAGCCGCAGCTGCGCGAGAAGCTGACCTCCGCGCTCACCGAGGCGGGCGGGCACGTGCTGCCCGAGCAGGACGGCGCGCTGCGCGTGACGGGGCTGCCGCTGCCCCGCATCAGCGACATCGCGCACGACACCGACGTGCGCCTGTGGGAGCTGTCGCCGCATCAGGCCTCGCTGGAGGAGGCGTACATGCGGATGACGCAGGCGGCCGTCGACTACCGCTCGACGACCGATCAGCGGGAGGGGCTGATGCAGCCCCTCCCGCCGGGCGTGCAGCCGCCGGTGCCGGTGCCCGGCCAGGGCCAGCCCGGCTGGTACGCCCCGCCGCCGCCCCAGCAGGGCGGCCAGCCGTTCGCACCGCCGCAGGGCGCGCCGGGCCCGTACGGCGCCGGGCAGCCGGCCTCCGGGCCGTACGGCGCTCCCGGAGCGCCGGGAGCGCCGTACGCGGGTCAGCCGAACCCGTACGCGCAGCCGGCGCAGCAGAGCCCGCAGGCACCCGCACAGCCGCCCGCGCAGGCCGCGCAGCCGGCCCCCGCGGCCCAGGCGCCGGAACCGCCCGCCGCGCCCGCGGCCGCGCCCGCCGAGGCGAGCCCCGCGCCCGCCGCGCCCGCGGCCGCCCCCGCCCCCGCTCCCGCTCCCGCCCCCGACCTGACCAAGCCCGAGCCCAAGCCCGAGCCCGAGCCCGAGGACGCCCGATGAGCACGCCCCAGCCCCCGACGCCGCAGGCCGCCGCTCCCCACTGGCAGGCGGCGCCCGCGCCCGGTTCGCCATACCCCGGCTACACCTCGCCGATCCCGGTCGTGCGCGCGCACCTCGGGCACGCGGTCGCCTCGGAGTGGACGAAGATCCGGTCCGTGCGCTCGACGATGTGGACGCTGGGCGTGTTCGTGCTGCTCGTCGTCGGCATCGGGCTGCTGACCGCGGCGCTGGTGTCCGCCAACGCCTCGGGGGGCGAACTGGCCGGGGAGAACCCGCTGTCGTTCGGCGTCTTCGGGCTGCTGCTGGGCAGCATGTGCATCATGACGCTCGGCGTGCTCACCACGGCCTCGGAGTACGGCACGGGCATGATCCGGACGACGATGACCGCGTGCCCGTCGCGGACGCGGGTGCTGGCGGCGAAGTCGATCGTGTTTTTCGCGGTCGCGTTCACCGTCACGCTCGCCTCGGTGCTCCTGGTCGCCCTGGCGGACGTCGCGCTGCTGGACGGCGCCCGGGAACCGACCCAGGCGGAGTGGCTCAAGGCCACCCTCGGCATCTCGCTCTACATCGCCCTGCTCGGCCTGCTGTCGCTCGTCGTCGGCTCGATCATCCGGCACTCGGCCGGCGCGATCACCATCATGATCGGCCTGGTGCTGGCGCCACTGGTGATCGCCCTGTTCATGTTCTCGCAGAGCCTGGAGGGCCTGCGCCAGGCGCTGTTCGAGTACTCGATCCCGAGCCAGATGAGCGTCTTCTACTCGACCTCCCTCAGCGACTCCGGACCGTCCGGCTGGGACCCGCTGTGGATCGCCGTCGGCGTGACCGCCGTCGCGTACGGCGGCGCGGTGGCGCTGTTGCAGCAGCGGGACGTGTGAGGACGTACCCGAGGCACGCGAGAGCCTGGGACTGCCCAGGACCCTAGAAGCGGGGCGCGTTGCGGGACCGCTGCACCCGGGTGGTGCGGCGGTCCTTCGCGTTCCAGCAGGCCTTGTGCCAGTGCCGCCGGTCGTCGACGCCCGCGTGCTCCGGCCAGGCCACCACGTGCGGGACGCCGGAGGGGATCATCTGGTCGCAGCCGGGGCAGCGGTACGTCTTGCCCTGCGCGCTCGCGCCCGCCACATGGCGCACGCTCCAGGCCTCGCCCTGCCAGCTCTCGCTGGACTGCCAGCCGCCGTAGCGGGACCGGTCGTCCTCGGCGCTGGGGCCGGACGAGCCGGTTCCCTTGGGTCGGTTGCGACGCGGGGACACAGAACACCTCACCGGGCTGCGGGAAACAGGGCTCGTGTCCAGCGTACGCGGGCCGGACGGGGGTACGCGGAGGGCGCCGGTCCCCGCAAGTCCCCCGCCACGGTCGCCGATTTCTGCAGACAATCCGCAAATCTCCTCGCCAGGCCGTGTCCTCGGCACGTGTCACACGGTTATGCCGGGTGGGGGAGCTCCGCGTCGGAGCCAAGGAAGCAGGAAAAGCACATGCACGTCGGAAGTTTCGTGTTGGCGGCCCAGTTCCCGGGGCAGGGCCATGGGGAGGCGCTGCACCGCGCGGTCCGCTCGGCCGAGGTCGCGGAGGAGGCGGGGCTGGACTCGGTCTGGCTGGCCGAGCACCACTTCGTCCCGTACGGCACCTGTCCGTCCGCGATCACCCTGGCGGCGCTGCTGCTCGGCCGCACCAGCCGCATCCGGGTGGGCACGGCGGTCAGCGTGCTGCCCACCGCCCACCCGGTGGCCCTCGGCGAGCAGGCGGTGCTGCTGCACCTCACCTCCGGCGGGCGGTTCTCGCTCGGCGTGGGGCGCGGCGGCCCGTGGGTCGACCTCGAGGTGTTCGGCTCGGGTGTCGCGGCGTACGAGGAGGGGTTTCCGGAATCACTCGATCTGCTGATGCGGTGGCTGCGCGAACCGTCGGTCGCGGCCACCGGGAAGCGCTACAGCTTCCGTGAAGTGCCCGTCGTGCCGCGGCCGTCGGAGTCCCTGACGGACGCTCCGGGACCCGAGGTCGTCGTCGCGTGCACCTCGCCGTCGAGCGTGCGGCTGGCCGCCCGGCGCGGGCTGCCGATGCTGCTCGGCATGCACGTCGGGGACGAGGAGAAGGCCGAGATGATCGCCCTGTGGCGGCAACAGGCGTGCGCCGCCGGGCACCCGGCGGAGGCGGTCCACCGCGCCGGGCACGTCTCGGCCGGCGTCTGCCAGATCGCCGACCGGCGCACGGACGCGGTGGAGGCGCTGGTGAAGGCGATGCCGGGATGGCTCAGGCAGGGGCTGGAGGCCCATGTGACGGTGGACGGCCGCGCCCGCCGGATGCGGGACCCGGTGGCGTACACCGAACTGCTCTGCGGGCTGCACCCGGTGGGCACCCCGCGGCTGTGCGCCGACCGGCTCGCCGCCACCAGCGAGCGGACCGGCATCTCCCGCTTCGCGCTGCTCGTCGAAGGCTCGGGGGACCTCGCGGCCACCGAGGAGAACGTGCGGCGGCTCGGCGCCGAGGTAATTCCCCATCTCGGCTGAACTGGACTGTCCGCCACGGAGCTTGCCGCCCCGGTACTGAATGCACCTCCCGCGTACGGAGCGGCAAGCCGACGGCGTGCTGCCGGTCAGCAGTCCCGGAGCTCCGGAGACTGGTTGAGCAGCTGACTGCGCACCGAGGTGAAGCGGGCCAGCGTCTCGTCCACAGAGGCGTCCAGCGGGAACACCGCGACCCGGTGGCAGTTCTGGAAGGCCAGCCGCACACCGAAGTGCCGCTGCAGCGCACCGCGTATCGCGTCACTCGCGAGCGCACGCAGCAGCTGACCGCGCGCCTGCTCGTCCGGCGGAGGCGTCTGGTTGTCGGCGAACGGTCCGCCGTCGACCTTCAGCTGGGCCACCAGGGAGCTGATCATCTCCCACGCGTAGGGCAGGGAGGTCCGGACGCAGTCGACGAAGGCGGCTTCGTCGACCTCGCCTCGCTCGGCCTGTTCGAGTAGGGCCGGTGAGACGTCGAGCGACATGGGTTCTCCTCTCGCACCCCCGAAGAGCAGGGGTTGCCGGACAGGTAAGGGAGCTCGCGCCGTCAACACGCTGCGTACACACATCGCGACCTCCCGTTCACTACCGTAGGCAACCGACGGTGACCGCACCAGGAGAACGCGTACATAGCCGGGCCCGGTTGGGCACACAATCGGCCACAATCGAACAGCTCAATTACGGGACAACCAGGGCGGCCGGCGGGCCCCCGCCGCGGGCGGCGGGCGGAGACGGGCAGGGGAGATCGCGCGCACCGCCGCGCGTCGAGTAGCGTTGCCGACCATGCGTCTCGTCATTGCCCGATGCTCCGTCGACTACGCGGGCCGGCTCACCGCCCACCTCCCCTCGGCACCCCGCCTGATCCTGGTGAAGGCGGACGGCAGCGTCTCCATCCACGCGGACGACCGCGCCTACAAGCCCCTCAACTGGATGTCCCCGCCGTGCACGCTGAAGGAGGGCACGGGCGAGGACGACGGCGTCTGGACCGTGATCAACAAGGCGGGCGAAAAACTGATCATCACGATGGAGGAGATCCTCCACGATTCGTCGCACGAACTCGGTGTGGATCCCGGACTGATCAAGGACGGCGTGGAAGCGCACCTCCAGGAACTGCTCGCCGACCGCATAGAGACGCTCGGCGACGGTTACACGCTCATCCGCCGCGAGTACATGACGGCCATCGGACCGGTGGACATCCTGTGCCGGGACGCCGAGGGGCAGACCGTCGCGGTCGAGATCAAGCGGCGCGGCGAGATCGACGGCGTGGAGCAGCTCACCCGCTACCTGGAGCTGCTGAACCGGGATCCCCATCTCGCCCCGGTGCGCGGCATCTTCGCGGCCCAGGAGATCAAGCCGCAGGCCCGCGTGCTGGCGACCGACCGCGGGATCGGCTGCCAGGTGCTGGACTACGACGCCCTGCGCGGCATCGAGGACGACAAGCTGCGGCTGTTCTGAGGCCGCTTCCAGGGGCCGGGTCCGTGCGCACGGACCCGGCCCCTCGTCCGTCACCGCCTCAGATCACCGTGCCCGCCGTTCCCGTGCCGCCGACGGTCGGCGTGCCGGCCGAGCTGCTCGTCACCGTGGGGGCCGCCGACGCCCGGCCGCTGGCCGAGTCGGAGGTGGACGGCGTCGTGGACGACGAGCTCGACGCGGACGGCGACGCGGACTGCGTCGGCGTGGGGCTCGACGACGTCGACGGCGTCGTCGACGGCCTGGTCGTGGGCGTCCACGACGGCGGCCCGGTCGTCGGCGTCCGCGGGGGACTGCTCGACGCGGCGCCGCCGGAACTCTGCGTGCCGCTCGGTTCGTCGGACGGCCCGGCGGTGTCCGCGGGCGGGGTCGGGTCGTCGGACGTGCCGAGGGTGCCGTCGGGGCCCGGATCGGTCGGCCGGCTGGTCGCCGTGCCGGTGTCGCCGTCGCCGGTCCCGCTCTCGGGCTTGTCGGCGCCCAGGCTGCCGTCGTCGG
The DNA here is from genome assembly GCF_040641355.1 of Streptomyces sp. NPDC020996. Classification (NCBI taxonomy): domain Bacteria; kingdom Bacillati; phylum Actinomycetota; class Actinomycetes; order Kitasatosporales; family Streptomycetaceae; genus Streptomyces; species Streptomyces sp. NPDC020996. Next base: position 40,616 of record NZ_JBFADM010000036.1, on the reverse strand, counting down.
GGCCCTGGCTGGCCGACGGGTTGACGCCGACCTGGTCCGAGGGGTTGTCGGCGTTGTTGTCGGAGGTGGCGCCGAGCGTGACCACCGTGCCCAGCACGGCGGCGAGCAGGGCGCCCGCGCCGGCCGCGACGAGATTGCGGCGGGCGAGGCCGCGCAGGCCGCCGCGCCGGGACTTCGCCGGGCCGTCGGAGGGCTCCCGGTGCACGACGTAGGGCTCGGCCGGCGACTGGAACGGGGCTGCCGCCGCGAACCCGGCCGGCACACCGCCGGCCGGCGACCGCGACTCCTCGGAGCCCACGTCCGGCACCTCCTCGCCGGCGTTCGCACCGAGCGCCGCCGACGTACCGAGCGCCGCCGGTGTACCGGGACCCGCGGCCGTACCGAGCGCCGCGGCCGTACCGGGACCCGCGGGCGGGCCGGAGCGGTCGGTGACCAGGGCGAGGGCGCGGCGGCCGGTGACGGCGCCGCGCTTGTCGGCGGCCGCGCCGCGCAGGCCGACGGACGCCTCCAGCTCGGTGCGGGCCCGGTCGAGCTCTCCGCCGCACAGCGCGAGGATGCCGAGTTCGTGGTGGAAGTAGGCCTGTTCCGACACCTCGCCGGCCAGCCGGGAGGCCTCGGCGCCGGAGCGCAGCGCCCGCTCCCAGGCGCTCCAGTGCAGCCCGGCGGCGAACGCGGGCGCCGCGGTGCGGGCCAGCCGCACGGCCACGCTCGCCTCGCCGTCGAGGGACGCGGTGGTGGCCGGCACCAGGACGGCGAGGGCGGCGAGCAGGGCGTCGGCCTCGGCGCACACGCGCTCCGGGGTGACCGACGGGTGTCCGGCCCACCAGGCGTAGTGCCGGGCCGCCGTCAGGGCCTGCGCCTCGGCGTCTTCGGCGTAACCGGCGGCCTCCAGCTGGGTGAGCACCCCGGCGGCGAGCCGGTAGCGGGAGCCGACCGGCAGGGCCAGCCCGCTGCTCACCAGCTCGCCGAGGGCGGCGTCGGCGTGGGTGTCGCCGACCAGGGCGGGCAGATGGGCCTGGTGCGGCACCTCGCCGCCGAGCACGACGGCGAAGCGCAGGGCGGCGCGGGCGGCGGGGCTGAGCCGGGAGGCGAGCAGCCGGGCGGGCGCGGCGGCCTCACCGAGCGAGGGCAGCGGGGTCTCGTCGCCGTCCCCGGCGTCCAGCGGCACGTCGGCGGGGGTGGCGTCGGCGAAGACGCCGAACTCGTCGACGGCGTCGGCGCTCGCGCGCAACTGGTCGCGCTGGAACAGCAGGGCGCCGGCCTGGACGAACCGCAGCGGCAGGCCCTCGGACTCGAACCAGAGGTCGCCGGCCCAGTTGGCCTCCTCCTCGGTCAGCGCCCGGCCGACGACACGCTCCAGGATGTCCACGCCGGCGGCACGCCCGAGACCGCCGAGGGCGATCTCCTCGATCCCCGCGTCGGCGGACGGCGCGGGCACGTCGGGCGTGGCGCCGATCAGGAAGGCGCACTCGGGCGTCGCGTCCAGCAGGTCGTCCAGGGCGGCGCCGCCGAACTCGATGTCGTCGACGACGACGACCGCGCCGACGTCCCGCAGGCAGTCGAGCAGATCCTCCCGGCCGGGGCGGTGCAGGGGCGCGTCGTGGACGGCGTGGAAGAGGTCGTACAGCAGGTCGTCGGCCGTCCGGCGGAAGCCGCTCAGCCGGACGACGCCGTCCGGGGCGAGGTCCGCGCAGTCCTCGGCGACGACGTCGAGGAGGCTGGTGCGGCCCGAGCCGGCCGGGCCGGTGAGGCGCACGGAGCGGCCGCGGGCGAGCAGCCGGACGAGGTCCTCGCGCACCTCCTGGCGTTCCAGCAGCGGCAGTGACGGCCGGGCCGGTCCGGGCGGGGCGGGCGGCCGGGCGGCGCGGGCCGCACGATCGCGTTCGTCCGCCGTCAGCTTCCCCGGGCGTCCCGGGCGCTCGCCCGGCGGGCAGATCTCGATCTCGCTGCCGTCCACCGGGTTGACGGTGAGCAGGTAGTCGCCGGTGACGAGCTGCACGGTGCGCGCGAGCGCGGGAGCGTGCTGTCCGAAGTCGGGTGTCAGGGGATCCCTGGGCGGGCGCTGACGCGGCGCGTTGCCGTCGTGGCCGTACTCCTCGGGTCCCCGGCTGTTCGGGTCCATAGGTTCAAGCCCCCAAAAGCGTCGTGTGCGTGAGCCCCTCCCGGCCTTGCTGCACACCGCGCTGTCGCTTCTGGTCCGGGCCCGCTCGCAGGGGTGTCAGGCAGCGGGCGACCGAACCCTAAACCTTCGCTCAGTATCCACGACAGTCCGGGGTGCCGCGCCGCCCGAGACGTCACGGTCTCATGAGGATTGCGCGCGACGGGCCTTTCGGTGCCGAGCGCCCGGGTCTCCCCCGTCATCCGGTTCACACCGGTTCGAGCGGGTCACACGCGGGGCAGTGACTCCACCCCGATGCCCCCCTCGATCGCCAGGATGCGGTGCAGCCGGGTGGCCACCAGCAGGCGCTGCATCTGCGGCGGTACGCCGCGCAGCACCAGGCGGCGGCCGCAGCGGCCGGCCCGCCGGTGGGCCCCCATGATCACCCCGAGCCCGGTGGCGTCCCAGGAGTCGAGTTCGGACAGGTCCAGCACCAGGTCGCCGGCGCCGTCGTCGACGGCCGAGTGCAGGACCGTACGGGCGTCCGCCGCGCTGCGGACGTCGAGGCGGCCCCCGACGACCAGCTCGGCGTGGTCGCCCCTGATGTGCATATGCGCTCCCCGTGATCGCGGTGTCGTACTCCGTGACGGTGGCTGTGCATCGTCTGACTGCTTCGGCGGCGGCCTGGTTGCCGTCTGCAAGCGAACCGATACCGAATTCACCCCGGGGGGTGATTCCCCGGGGCTGTGCGGTGCGTGCGGTGCCGTGTCGCGGAGGTTCAGTACGTGTAGAAGCCCTGCCCGCTCTTGCGTCCGATGTCACCGGCGTCGACCATCCGGCGCATCAGCTCCGGCGGGGCGAACTTCTCGTCCTGCGACTCGGTGTAGATGTTGCTGGTGGCGTGCAGCAGGATGTCGACGCCGGTCAGGTCCGCCGTGGCGAGCGGTCCCATGGCGTGGCCGAAGCCCAGCTTGCAGGCGAGGTCGATGTCCTCGGCGGTCGCCACGCCAGACTCGTACAGCTTCGTCGCCTCGACGACGAGGGCGGAGATGAGCCGGGTCGTCACGAAGCCGGCCACGTCCCGGTTGACGACGATGCAGGTCTTGCCGACGGACTCGGCGAACTCCCGCGCGGTGGCGAGGGTTTCGTCGCTCGTCTTGTAACCGCGGACGAGCTCGACGAGCTGCATCATCGGCACCGGCGAGAAGAAGTGCACGCCGACCACCCGCTCGGGGTGCTCGGTGGCCGCCGCGATCTTGGTGATCGGGATCGCGGAGGTGTTGGAGGCGAGCACGGCGTCCTCGCGCACGAGCTTGTCGAGCGCGCGGAAGATCTCGTGCTTCACCTCGAGCTTCTCGAACACGGCCTCGACGACGATGTCCGCGTCGGCGGCGGCGTCCAGGTCGGTCGTCGCGGTGATGCGGGCCAGGGCGGCGTCGGCGTCGTGCGCCTCCATCCGGCCCTTGGCCACGAACTTGTCGTACGAGGCCTTGATCCCGTCGGTGCCACGCCTGAGCGCCTCGTCGGTGACGTCGCGCAGGACGACGTCCCAGCCCGCCTGCGCGGAGACCTGGGCGATACCGGACCCCATGAGTCCGGCCCCGATGACGGCGAGCTTCCGTGCCACTGTGCGACTCCCATGATACGCGCTGTCGTCAGGCCCTGGCGTTCTCTCCCCCCGTCCGCTCGATGGGTTGGGCCGGGCGTCACGGGACGGTCCTGGAACCAGGAACTCACCGCGACGCCTCCGGGGAGGCGGGAAGGTCACGCAGGCGCCTATCTTCTCCGGCGGACACTAGCGCCCGTGGGGGGCGCAGCGGCCAGATTAGTAACGCGTTTCACGTCTCACGGGGTGAGATGCCGGTCACGTCCGCGGGTACGGGGCAGTTGACGCATCGTCGGCGGCCACCGTCACCGCGCGCTCCGGCGCGCGGTGCGGGCATCCGACGACGTACACCACCTCGGGCTTGCGCTCACCCTTGCTGGGCCATGCCGAACGGGCCGAAGGTCTCGGCCGGCGGTTCAATCTCCCGCGCGGTGACCGGCGCGCACCGTCGGACAGTTCCACCCAGCCATGGCTGCGTGATCCCGCCCGCTTCGACGACCCGGAGGCGGGAGAGTAACGGCAACGGCCCGCCGGTTCACCTCTTGAGCGAGGAGACGAAGGGGGTCCAGGCGGCGGCGGTGAGGAGCAGGGCGGGGCCGTCGGGGGCTTTGGAGTCCCGGACGGGGACCAGGCCGGGGATGTTGTGGGCAACTTCGAGGCAGTTGCCTCCGGTTGCGTTGCTGTAGCTGGACTTCTGCCAGAGGGCGTCACTCAAGTCGATCTGGTTCTCTGCCATTTCGGTAGTCCTCTGCCGCTGCCTTGAACGTGGCCAGGGACGCCTCCGGTGACAGCGCGACGGCCCTGAGCCGATCGTACGACTTGCGGTACGCCTGTACGAGCGCAATATCGTCGATGGTGTCACCGCTGTGCAGAGCCTCTGTGTAGAAGAGCGGCGGGGCGTCCGAGAAGGTCATGATCATGGCGGAGCCGGTCATGAAAGGGTGCGCTACGCACTTCCTCGGTAGAACTTGCGCAGTGATCCGGCGGCGCTCCGCCAGCTCCGCGATCCTGTCCAGTTGCTCGGCCATGTCCTTGGCCTCCAGCAGCGGATCGGTGATCAGCGACTCGTGCAGGATCACCCAGTATCCGGGGGTGTGGTGATCCGCCTCGAAGAGTTCGGCGCGCGCCATCCGGGCGTTGACCTTCTCCTCCACCTCGGCATCGAGGGACAGCGGGAGACCCGCCAGGACCACGGCCCGCGCGTAGGCCGGGGTTTGCAGCAGCCCCGGGAGCAGCATCGGGCACCATTCCTCGATCGCCAGGGCATGCTTCTCCGCTTCCAGAACCTTCTCGAAGTACGCGGCGTGTCCGGCCCTGCGCGCCTTCCGCACATCCTCGCAACGCCGCTCGAAGAACCCGTCCGTGCCCAGCACGCGCTCCGCATGCCGGGCCAGGTCGAGCGGCATCCGCCGCTGCCCGCGCTCGATGTCGCTGAGGTACGTCTTGCCGTAGAAGCTGCCTTCCAGGAACGCCTCCAGGGACAGTCCCGCCGCCTCCCGCTTCCACCGCAACTCCTTGCCGTAGAAGTCGGGGACGCTCATCGAACCGTCGATGTCCTTGCGTCGCACCACGCGCTCACCGCCGTAACTCACCGTGCCGTTTCCACTGTTCGCGTCGCGGACGCGAATCCTCTTTCACGGTAGCGAGCCTGACGACACTCTGTGAGTCGTTCGTCACACAGTGCACGAAAGGCTGACCGGCGCGTGCACTGTGACGGCCTGCTCACTGTCATGGCCGGGCCGCCCTACGTGACAGTGGCCGTGACAGTGGGCACACCAGCGCTCCGGACGACCGGGGCGTAACTACGCTGGTCGCATGGTCAATCTGACGCGCATCTACACCAGGACCGGCGACAAGGGCACCACCGCCCTCGGTGACATGAGCCGGGTCGCCAAGACGGACCTCCGGATCTCGGCGTACGCCGACGCCAACGAGGCGAACGCGGTGATCGGCACGGCGATCACGCTGGGCAACCTGGAGGAGGAGGTCGTCAAGGTCCTCGCCCGCGTCCAGAACGACCTGTTCGACGTGGGTGCGGACCTGTCGACGCCGGTGAAGGAGAACCCGGAGTTCCCGCCGCTGCGGGTCGAGCAGTTCTACATCGACAGGCTGGAGGCGGACTGCGACCGTTTCAACGAGCGGCTGGAGAAGCTGCGTTCCTTCATCCTCCCGGGCGGTACTCCGGGGGCGGCCCTGCTGCACCAGGCCTGCACGGTCGTCCGCCGCGCCGAGCGCTCGACCTGGGCGGCCCTGGAGGTGCACGGCGAGACGATGAACCCGCTGACGGCGACCTACCTCAACCGCCTCTCCGACCTCCTCTTCATCCTCGCCCGCACGGCGAACAAGGACGTCGGGGACGTGCTGTGGGTGCCGGGCGGGGAGCGTTGACCGGCGGATCCCCGGAGACCCGCCGGTCCGACAGCGCCCCGAGGGGGCGCGGGGAACTGCGCGACCAGCCACGACGGCGCGGCAGGCAGCCGACGACACGGCGCGGCACCAGCGGCCCGCTCAGCGCCCGGCGGTCCTGGGGAACAGCGTGTAGCTGCCGGCGATCACCACGTTGACGCCGATCAGCCACAGCATCCGCTGCTGCCAGGCGCGCAGCGGGCCCGCGGCGTCACCGCCGACGTACCAGACCGCGGCCTGGAGCAGCGCTACGGCGACCAGGGCGGCGAGGATCCAGCGGCCCGCGACCTTCCATTCGTGGACGGCGCGGGCCGTGCCGTACCTCGGCGGCCGCGGCGGCGGAGGACCGCCCGCGAAGCGGTGGGCGGCGCGGGCGTCGGCCCACTTGACCGTGGCGTGACCGAGGCCCACGGTGAAGCCGATGTAGACGGCGGCGAGGCCGTGCCGCCAGTCGGGGTCGGCGCCGTTGCGCAGGTCGATCGCGGTGACGGCGAACAGCACCAGCTCCAGCAGGGGTTCACACAGCAGCAGGGCCAGTCCGAGGCGCGGCATCCGCAGCAGGTAGCGGACGGCCAGCCCCGCGGCCAGCAGCACCCAGAAGGCCACCTCGCACCCGACGACCAGACCGACGATCACGGCACGCCCCCTTCCCTCACCCCCAGGCTCCCGGCGGCGGCGCCGGATTTCGTCGTCGCCGGAGACGACTCGGCGGCGTTCGGCGGTACATCGAAAGTTGCAGTCACGGGCCGTCCTCGCGGACCACGCGGTGACCGCCGTGCCGTGCTGGGATGGAGCCATGGCCGTACGACTCCCCCGCCCGCACCCGCACGACGTGCGCATCGCCGTGGGCGGGCTGCTCGGGGGGCTGCTGCTGTGGGGGCTCGGCCTCACCCCGCGCCACGCCGGTGACGGCCTCGTCCTGTGGCCCGCCCGGCAGGCCGTGCTCGTGCCGCTCGTCGTGACGGCCGGCTGCGAGCTGCTGCGCCGCAGCCGGCCGCGCGCGGCCCTGCTGACCGGGACGGTCGCGCTGGCGGCCGACACGGTCACCCTCGGCAGCGTCGTCACCGTCGTGATGTTCACCGACCTGGTGTACGCGGCCGTGCTGTACGGCACTCCCGCGTCCGCCCGCCGCATTCCGTGGCTCACCGGGCTGCTCACGGTGGCCGGAGCGGTGGTGCCCTACGCCCTGTGGCGCGTCCCCGAGGCCCTGCTGATCGGCGTCGGCGTCGGCGTGATCGCGCTCGCGCCCGCGGCCACCGGCTGGGTCGTGCGCGACCACCGGGACGCGGCCGAGGCCGCGCGGCTGCGCGCCGAGCAGACCGCCCTGCTCGCCGAGGCGGACCGCCGCCAGGCGGTCACCGCCGAACGCGCCCGGGTGGCCCGCGAACTGCACGACGTGGTCGCGGGCCACCTGTCCGCCATCGCCATCCACTCCACGGCCGCCCTCTCCCTCGACGACCCGGACACCTCCCGAGGGGCCCTGTCCGTCATCCGCGAGAACAGCGTGGCGGGCCTGGCCGAGATGCGCCGGCTGATCGGCATGCTGCGCGAGGGCGGCGGGGAGCCGGAACCGGCCCCCGCGCCCAGCCTGGACGCCGTCGCCGACCTGGTCGAAGGCGCCCGCGCCAACGGCCTCGACGTCGCCCTGGACGCCGAGCCCGGCGAGGTCCCGGCCCCGGTCGGGCTCGCCGCGTACCGCATCGTCCAGGAGGCACTGACCAACGCGCTGAAGCATGCCGCCGAGGGCCGGGTCACCGTGACGTTGCACCGGCAGGGCCACATCCTGGACGTCCGCGTGACGAGCCCCTACGACAAGCACGACGAACACGAGGGACACGACGGCCACGACGGGCCCCACGCTCCTGGTTCCGGCGCCGGTCTCATCGGCATGCGGGAGCGGGCCGCGCTGCTCGGCGGCACGTTCCGGGCGGGGCCCGACGGGCCGCGGTGGACGGTGCGCGCCCGTCTCCCGCTGACCGGAGGAGCCCACGAATGATCCGTGTCCTGGTCGCCGAGGACCAGTCCGCCGTCCGCGCCGGGCTGGTCCTCATCCTGGGCAGCGCCCCCGACATCGAGGTGGTCGGGGAGGCCGCGGACGGCGAGCAGGCGGTGGCGCTGGCCCGGGAACTGCGTCCGGACCTGGTGCTGATGGACGTGCAGATGCCGCGGCTGGACGGGGTGGCGGCGACCCGGCGGGTGGTCGGCGAGCGACTGGCCGACGTGCTCGTGCTGACCACCTTCGACCTCGACGCGTACGTCTTCGGGGCGTTGCGCGCCGGGGCCGCCGGGTTCCTGCTGAAGAGCGCCGAGGCGAAGGACCTGCTGGAGGCCGTGCGGACGGTCGCGCGCGGCGAGGGCCTGATCGCGCCGGCCGTCACCCGCCGCATCGTCGCCGAGTTCGCCGCGCGGCCGGCGCGGGAGCCGTCGGCCGACCCCGCCGTCCTGGAGTCCCTGACGCGGCGTGAGCGCGAGGTGCTGTCCTGCCTCGGCGAGGGGCTGTCCAACGCCGGTATCGCCGAGCGGCTCGACATGGCCGAGGCCACCGTGAAGACGCACGTCAGCCGACTGCTGGGGAAGCTGGAGCTGCGCAGCCGGGTTCAAGCGGCCGTGCTGGCGCAGGAGTTGGGACTGCACTGAGCCGCCGGACAGGGTGGTCCAGACCTATTGACCTATGGTCCAGACCTTTCTATTCTCGCGGCACCGTGGGCGTGAAGGCTCAGTCATGCCCCTGACACCCCTAGAGGGAGGCGCAGCATGCGCTTCAGACACAGAGCCGCGGCAGGGTTCGCGACCCTGTTGCTCCCGCTGGCCGGACTGGTCGGCCTCGCGAGCCCGGCCCAGGCCGCGACGACCGCCACCGCCACCTACGCCAAGACCCAGGACTGGGGCACCGGCTTCGAGGGCACGTGGACGGTGAAGAACACCGGCACCACCGCCATCAGCTCCTGGACGATCGAGTGGGACTTCCCCTCCGGCACGTCCGTCACCTCCGCCTGGGACGCGGACGTCACCTCCGCCGGCACCCACTGGACCGCCAAGGACAAGTCCTACAACGGCTCGATAGCCCCCGGCGCCTCCGTCTCCTTCGGCTTCAACGGCTCCGGATCCGGCTCCCCCGCCAACTGCAAGCTCAACGGCGACAGTTGTGACGGAACGACCGTCCCCGGCGACGCGGCGCCCTCCGCGCCGGGGACCCCCACCGCCTCCGGTGTCACCGACACCTCGGTGAAGCTGTCGTGGAGCGCGGCCACCGACGACAAGGGCGTCAAGAACTACGACGTCCTGCGCGACGGCGCCACGGTCGCCACGGTGACGACGACCTCGTACACGGACACCGGCCTGACCGCCGGCACCGACTACTCGTACACCGTCCGGGCCCGTGACACCGCCGACCAGACCGGACCGGTCAGCGGCGCGGTCGCCGTGCACACCACCGGCACCACCACTCCCCCGCCCACGGGCGGCGACAAGGTCAAGCTCGGCTACTTCACCGAGTGGGGCATCTACGGCCGGAACTACAACGTCAAGAACCTGGTGACGTCCGGCTCCGCCTCGAAGATCACGCACATCAACTACGCCTTCGGCAACGTCACCGGCGGCAAGTGCGTGATCGGCGACTCCTACGCCGACTACGACAAGGCCTTCACCGCCGACCAGTCGGTCAGCGGCGTCGCCGACACCTGGGACCAGCCGCTGCGCGGCAACTTCAACCAGCTGCGCCAGCTCAAGGCCAAGTACCCGAACATCAAGGTGCTGTGGTCCTTCGGCGGCTGGACCTGGTCCGGCGGCTTCGGTGATGCCGCGAAGAACCCGGCCGCCTTCGCGCAGTCCTGCTACGACCTGGTCGAGGACCCCCGCTGGGCCGACGTCTTCGACGGCATCGACATCGACTGGGAGTACCCGAACGCCTGCGGGCTGAGCTGCGACACCAGCGGCGCGGCGGCCTACAAGAACCTGATGCAGGCGCTGCGCGCCAAGTTCGGCTCGAACAACCTGGTCACCGCCGCGGTCACCGCCGACGGCTCCTCCGGCGGCAAGATCGAGGCCGCCGACTACGCGGGCGCCGCTGCGTACGTCGACTGGTACAACGTGATGACGTACGACTTCTTCGGCGCCTGGGACGCCAAGGGCCCGACCGCCCCGCACTCCCCGCTCACCTCCTACAGCGGCATCCCGAAGGCCGGGTTCACCACGGCCGACGCGATGGCCAAGTTCAAGGCGATCGGGGTGCCCGCGAGCAAGCTGCTCATCGGCATCGGCTTCTACGGGCGCGGCTGGACCGGCGTCACCCAGGACGCCCCCGGCGGCACGGCCACCGGACCCGCGGCCGGCACCTACGAGCAGGGCATCGAGGACTACAAGGTCCTCAAGACGTCCTGCCCGGCCACCGGCACGGTCGCCGGCACGGCCTACGCGCACTGCGGCAGCAACTGGTGGTCGTACGACACCCCGGCCACCATCGGCACGAAGATGGCGTGGGCCAAGACCCAGAACCTGGGCGGCGCCTTCTTCTGGGAGTTCAGCGGCGACACCGCGAACGGCGAGCTGGTGAGCGCCATCAGCAACGGCCTGAGCTGATCCGTCCCTCCCCCCACCCCGCCGCGGGCGGCCTCCGGGCCCGTCCGCGGCGGGCTTCTTCATGCGCGCCGAAAGCGGGACTACGCCACGTTCACCCTCCCCCAGACTTCGTCCGGGGGGACCCCCACCCAACGATGAACGCGGCTACGCCACGTTCACCCGTTGGCCGGGCGGGGCCGCCTCCAGCCAGGCGAGGAAACCGGTCAACGCGTCGTCGCTCATGGCGAGTTCGAGGCGCGTGCCGCGGTGCAGACAGGTGAGGACGACGGCGTCGGACAGCAGCGCCAGCTCCTCCTCGCCCTCGGGCAGACGGCGGCCGGCGACCTCGATCGCCGCGCGCTCCAGGGTGCGCCGCGGCCGGTAGGCGTAGGAGAAGACGCGGTACCACTCGATCCGGTCGCCGTTGTAGCGGGCGACGCCGTAGCTCCAGCCCTTGCCGCTGGTGTCGGGTTTCTCCGTCACGTCCCAGCGCAGACTGCAGTCGAAGGTGCCGCCCGAGCGCTGGATGAGCCTGCGGCGCAGGCCGAAGACGAACAGCCCCAGCACCACGAGGGCGACGACGGTTCCGCACACAGTCAGAGCGAGGACCATCGGCACCGACCTCCTCGTCTCCTAGGTACCCGTACAGGTAACGGAACGGAAAAATCATCCAGATTTGCCTCAGCCGCGGCGGGCACCGGATCGCTCCGGTCCCAGCCGCGGCTGAGTGACGTCATCGCACGGCGCGCTGGGGTCAGCGCGCCGCCGCTGCCCGCAGTCGTACGTCGGCACGGCGCAGCGCGTGGGCGTCGGCCTCGGCCTGCGCGCGCTCGCGCGCCCGCTCCGCGCGCTGGACATCGATCTCGTCCGAGAGCTCGGCGATCTCTGCCAGCAGGGACAGCTTGTTGTCCGCGAACGAGATGAAACCGCCGTGCACAGCGGCCACGACCGTTCCACCATCACTCGTACGGATGGTCACCGGGCCCGATTCCAGCACACCGAGCAGCGGCTGGTGACCGGGCATGACGCCGATGTCGCCGGACGTGGTGCGCGCGACGACCAGGGTGGCCTCGCCGGACCAGACCTCTCGGTCGGCCGCGACCATCGCGACGTGCAGCTCAGCAGCCAAGGGTGGCTCCTCGGGTCACCACCCGGCGGGTCTGCCGGGTGTTGGTTACAAGTCTAGTAGGCGTGAGAGAGGGGGCGGGACGAACCCCGCCCCCTCTGACATGAGCACAGCTCACGGTGAGCGCGAGGCTCAGGAGACGCCCAGCTCCTTGGCGTTCTTCTTCAGGTCCTCGAGACCACCGCACATGAAGAAGGCCTGCTCGGGGAAGTGGTCGTACTCACCGTCGCAGATCGCGTTGAACGCGGCGATCGACTCGTCCAGCGGAACGTCCGAGCCGTCCACGCCGGTGAACTGCTTGGCAGCGTGGGTGTTCTGGGACAGGAAGCGCTCCACGCGACGGGCACGGTGGACGACGAGCTTGTCCTCCTCGCCGAGCTCGTCGATACCGAGGATCGCGATGATGTCCTGCAGGTCCTTGTACTTCTGCAGGATCGTCTTCACGCGCATGGCCGCGTTGTAGTGGTCCGCCGCGATGTAGCGGGGGTCCAGGATCCGGGACGTGGAGTCCAGCGGGTCCACGGCCGGGTAGATGCCCTTCTCCGAGATCGGACGGGAGAGCACCGTCGTCGCGTCGAGGTGGGCGAAGGTGGTGGCCGGCGCCGGGTCGGTCAGGTCGTCCGCGGGGACGTAGATCGCCTGCATCGAGGTGATCGAGTGACCGCGGGTCGAGGTGATGCGCTCCTGGAGCTGACCCATCTCGTCCGCCAGGTTCGGCTGGTAACCCACCGCGGACGGCATGCGGCCGAGCAGCGTGGAGACCTCGGAACCGGCCTGGGTGAAGCGGAAGATGTTGTCGATGAAGAACAGCACGTCCTGCTTCTGGACGTCGCGGAAGTACTCCGCCATCGTCAGACCGGCCAGGGCGACGCGCAGACGGGTGCCCGGGGGCTCGTCCATCTGACCGAAGACCAGCGCGGTCTTGTCGAGGACGCCGGACTCCTCCATCTCCTGGATGAGGTCGTTGCCCTCACGGGTGCGCTCGCCGACGCCCGCGAAGACGGAGACGCCCTCGTGGAGGTTGGCGACACGCATGATCATTTCCTGGATCAGCACGGTCTTGCCGACGCCGGCGCCACCGAACAGACCGATCTTGCCGCCCTTGACGTACGGGGTCAGCAGGTCGACGACCTTCAGGCCGGTCTCGAACATCTCGGTCTTCGACTCGAGCTGGTCGAACGCCGGGGCGGTGCGGTGGATGGACCAGCGCTCGCCGTCGTAGGACTCGTCGACGTTCAGCACCTCGCCGAGGGTGTTGAACACCTTGCCCTTGGTGAAGTCGCCGACCGGCACGGAGATGCCCGCGCCCGTGTCGGTCACCGGGGCCTGGCGGACCAGACCGTCGGTGGGCTGCATGGAGATGGCGCGGACCAGGCCGTCACCCAGGTGCTGGGCGACCTCCAGGGTCAGCGTCTTCTTCTCGCCCGCGTTCGCCGGGTCGGCGACCTGGACGTGCAGGGCGTTGTAGATCTCCGGCATCGCGTCGACGGGGAACTCCACGTCGACGACCGGGCCGATGACCCGGGCGACGCGGCCCGTAGCCGTCGCGGTCTCAACAGTGGTGGTCATTAGCGGTCACTCCCCGCGGTCGCGTCGGCCAGGGCGCTCGCGCCACCGACGATCTCGCTGATTTCCTGGGTGATTTCGGCCTGGCGGGCCTGGTTGGCAAGCCGGGTGAGCGTCTCGATCAGCTCACCGGCGTTGTCCGTGGCCGACTTCATCGCGCGCCGCGTGGCGGCGTGCTTCGAAGCGGCCGACTGGAGCAGCGCGTTGTAGATACGGCTCTCGACGTACCGCGGCAGCAGGGCGTCGAGGACGTCCTCCGCCGACGGCTCGAAGTCGAACAGCGGCAGGATCTCGCCCTGCGGCCCCGCGGCGGTAGCCGCTGATGTCGGGGTCTGGGCCACCTCTTCGAGACGCAGCGGCAGCAGCCGGGCGCCGAGAGCGGTCTGCGTCATCATCGAGACGAACTCGGTGAAGACGATGTGGAGTTCGTCCACGCCGCCGTCCGCCGTGTCCTTCTCGATCGCCTCGATCAGCGGGGCCGCGACCTTCTTGGCGTCCGCGTACGTGGGCTCGTCGGTGAAGCCGCCCCAGGACTCCGCGATCTTGCGCTCACGGAACTTGTAGTGGGCGACACCGCGGCGGCCGACGATGTACGTGTCGACCTCCTTGCCCTCGCGCTCGAGACGCTCGGTCAGCTGCTCCGCGGCCTTGATGGCGTTGGAGTTGAAGGCGCCGGCCAGACCGCGGTCGCTCGTCATGAGCAGGACCGCGGCGCGGGTCGGGTTCTCCGCCTCCGTGGTGAGCGGGTGCTTGGTGTTCGAACCGGTACCGACCGCCGTGACCGCTCGGGTGAGCTCGTTCGCGTACGGCGTGGAGGCCGCCACCTTGCGCTGCGCCTTGACGACGCGCGAGGCGGCGATCATCTCCATCGCCTTCGTGATCTTCTTGGTCGCGGTGACGGATCGGATGCGACGCTTGTAGACCCGGAGCTGGGCTCCCATGAGTCAGGTCCCTTCCGTCGTCACTTGCCGGAGGTGGCAGGGGCGTCCTCGCCGAGCAGCTTGCCGTCCGAGGTCTCGAACTGCTTCTTGAACTCCGCGATGGCGTCGGCGATGGCCGTCAGCGTGTCGTCGGACATCTTGCCGCCCTCCTTGATGGAGGTCATGAGGCCCTGCTCCTTGCGGTGCAGGTACTCCAGGAGCTCCTTCTCGAAGCGGCGGATGTCGGCGACGGGGACCTCGTCCATCTTGCCGGTGGTGCCGGCCCAGACGGAGACGACCTGGTCCTCGGTGGCCATCGGCTCGTACTGCGCCTGCTTCAGCAGCTCGACCATGCGCTGACCGCGCTCCAGCGAGGCCTTCGACGCGGCGTCCAGGTCGGAACCGAAGGCGGCGAACGCCTCCAGCTCACGGTACTGGGCGAGGTCCACGCGGAGGCGGCCGGAGACCTGGCGCATCGCCTTGTGCTGGGCCGAGCCACCGACGCGGGAGACCGAGATACCGACGTTCAGGGCCGGGCGCTGGCCGGCGTTGAACAGGTCGGACTCCAGGAAGCACTGGCCGTCGGTGATGGAGATGACGTTGGTCGGGATGAAGGCCGAGACGTCGTTGGCCTTGGTCTCGACGATCGGCAGACCGGTCATCGAGCCGGCACCCAGGTCGTCGGAGAGCTTCGCGCAGCGCTCCAGCAGACGGGAGTGCAGGTAGAAGACGTCACCCGGGTAGGCCTCACGGCCCGGCGGGCGGCGCAGCAGCAGCGACACGGCACGGTAGGCGTCGGCCTGCTTCGACAGGTCGTCGAAGATGATGAGGACGTGCTTGCCCTCGTACATCCACTGCTGGCCGATGGCCGAACCGGTGTACGGCGCCAGGTACTTGAAGCCGGCCGGGTCGGACGCCGGGGCGGCGACGATGGTCGTGTACTCCAGGGCGCCGTTCTCCTCCAGCGCGCGGCGCACGCCGGCGATGGTGGAGCCCTTCTGGCCGATGGCGACGTAGATGCAGCGGACCTGCTTCTTCGGGTCGCCCGAGCGCCAGTTGTCGCGCTGGTTGATGATCGTGTCGATGGCCAGGGCGGTCTTGCCGGTCTGGCGGTCACCGATGATCAGCTGACGCTGGCCGCGGCCGATCGGGGTCATCGCGTCGACGGCCTTGTAGCCGGTCTCCATCGGCTCGTGCACCGACTTGCGCTGCATGACCGTGGGGGCCTGCAGTTCGAGGGCGCGGCGGCCGGACGTCTCGATCTCGCCGAGGCCGTCGATCGGGTTGCCGAGCGGGTCGACGACGCGGCCGAGGTAGCCCTCGCCGACGGCCACGGAGAGCACCTCACCGGTGCGGGTGACCGGCTGCCCCTCCTCGATGCCGGCGAACTCGCCGAGCACGATGGCACCGATCTCGCGCTCCTCGAGGTTGAGGGCGAGGCCGAGGGTGCCGTCCTCGAACTTCAGCAGTTCGTTGGCCATGGCCGAGGGCAGGCCCTCGACCTTCGCGATGCCGTCGCCGGCAAGGGTGACCGTACCGACCTCCTCGCGCGAGGCCGCGTCCGGCTGGTACGACTGGACAAAGGTCTCCAGTGCGTCCCGGATCTCCTCCGGCCGGATCGTGAGCTCCGCCATCTGGGTTCCCTGCTCTCCTTGTTGGGCCCGAAGTTTCACTTTGGGGGGATGGGGACTCCCCCCTGAAAGAGGTGAATCCTCTGCACGGCCCAACCAGGGCCGTAAGTACGTCTTGCTTATGAAGTTGCTGCTAGCTCGCCAGTCGGCGGCCGGCGTCCTCGATGCGGTCCGCGATGGAGCCGTTGATGACCTCGTCGCCGACCTGCACCCGGATCCCGCCGAGAACTTCGGGGTCCACGTCGATGTTCAGGTGCATGCGGCGCCCGTAGAGCTTCGCCAGGACGGCGCCCAAGCGCTGCTTCTGCGCGTCGCTCAGCGGCACCGCCGAGGTGACCACGGCCACCAGACGGTCCCGGCGCTCGGCGGCCAGCTTGGACAGGGAGTCCAGTCCCGTCTCCAGGCTACGTCCCCGCGGCGCGCTCACAAGACGCACCACCAGACGCTCGGTCGTCGCGGCGGCCCGGCCGCCGAGCAGCCGGTGCAGCAGCTCGACCTTGGCCGGTACGGAGGCCTTGCGGTCGGTCAGCGCGGCACGCAGCTCGGTGTTCGAGGTGAGGATCCGGCCGAACCGGAACAGCTCGTCCTCGACGTCGTCGAGCGTGCCCGCCCGCTGGGCGGCGGTGAGGTCGGCGATGTTCGCCAGCTCCTCGAGCGCGTCCGCCAGGTCGCGGGACTGCGACCAGCGGGAGCGCACCATCCCGGACACCAGGTCGGCGGCGGGACCGCTGACCTGGCTGCCGAACAGGCGCTGGGCCAGACCGGCCTTGGCCTCACCGGACTGCGCCGGGTCGGTCAGGACCCGACGCAAGCCGACCTCGCGGTCGAGCAGCGCGGTGACGGCGGCCAGCTCGTCGGCGAGCGAGCCGGCGTCCACGGACGTGGAGTCCGTCAGCGCGTCGAGACGCTCGCGTGCGGCTGCCAGGGCCTCGCGGCTCGCTCCGTTCATCGCGTGGCCTCGGCCTTCGTCGCCTTGTCGTCGAGCTCGTCAAGGAAACGGTCGATCACACGGCTCTGCCGGGCGTGGTCCTCGAGGGACTCGCCGACGAGCTTGCCGGCCAGTTCGGTGGCGAGCTTGCCGACGTCCTGGCGCAGCGCGGACGCGGCGGCCTTGCGGTCGGCCTCGATCTGGGCGTGACCGGCGGCGACGATCTCCTCACGCTGCCGCTGGCCCTCGGCGCGCATCTCGGCGATGAGCGCGGCGCCCTGCTCCTGCGCCTCCTGGCGCAGACGCGCGGCCTCGTGCCGGGCCTCGGCGAGCTGAGCCTTGTACTGCTCAAGGACGCTCTGGGCCTCGGTCTGCGCGGCCTCGGCCTTCTCGATACCGCCCTCGATGGCCTCGCGACGCTCTTCCAGAACCTTGTTGATGTTCGGAAGGAGCTTCTTGGCGAGGAAGCCGAAGACGATGACGAAGGCGATGAGGCCGATGACGAGCTCGGGGATCGGCGGGACGAGGGGATTCTCCATCTCCTCGGCCGCCACAATGAGCAGCTGGCTCATTTCGGTGCCTTTCGTCTAGTCGGCTGGTGGTGGATCTGTCAGATCACTTGCCGTAGACAAAGGGCATGACCAGACCGATCAGGGCCAGCGCCTCACAGAAGGCGAAGCCCAGGATCTGGTTGGCGCGGATCAGGCCGGCCGCCTCGGGCTGACGGGCCAGGGCCTGCGTGCCGTTGCCGAAGATGATGCCGACGCCGACGCCGGGGCCGATGGCGGCAAGGCCGTAACCGATGGAGCCGAGCGAACCGGAGACAGCAGCAAGGGTCTGGGACATGCCAGTTCTTCCTTTTCTTTACCGGACCGGTGGGGGTTGGCCACCGGACGAATAGGGGGTGGTGAGGGCGCTCAGTGGTGCTCGGCGAGCGCACCCTGGATGTAGGTGCAGGTCAGGAGCACGAAGACGTACGCCTGCAGGGCCTGGATGAAGAGCTCGAAGGCCGTCATCACCACGGTCATGATGAAGCTGACGCCGGCGTAGGCGATACCGATGCCGTTCAGCAGGTACCAGCTGGCGATCGTGAAGAGCAGCAGCAGCGTGTGACCGGCGAACATGTTCGCGAAGAGTCGGACGGCGTGCGTGAACGGGCGGACCAGCAGGTTCGAGAAGAACTCGATGACCATGGCGAGCGGGAGCACTGCGCCCAGGGACTTGTCGTAGCCGGTGACGTTCTTGAAGAAACCGACGAAGCCATGGCGCTTGAAGGTCAGCGAGACCCACAGGACGTAGACGACCAGGGCCAGGACCGCGGGGTAGGCGATGATCGACGTGACCGGGAACTGGGCGACCGGAATGACCGACCAGAGGTTCATCATCCAGATGAAGAAGAACAGCGAGACGACGAGCGGAACGTACTTCTCGCCCTCGCGCTTGCCGATCGTCTCGTAGACGACTCCGCGCCGGATGAAGTCGTAACCGGCTTCGGCGACCATCTGCAGCTTGCCCGGCACGACCTGCGGCTTACGGAACGCGGCCCAGAAGAACCCGACGATGATGACCGAGCCGAGCAACGCCAGCAGCATCGTCTTGTTGAAGTACACGTTGCTGTTCGCGTCGCCCCAGATGGGCTCGAACAGGAACGAGTGCAGGCCGGGGGCCGGGAAGCCACAGCCGTCGAAGATGTGGCAGTCGGTCTCGAAGGCGAGCACCTGCGTCGGGTCAGCACTCACCGCGGGCTCCTTCAGCGTGGCGCATAGGTACGGCAACCTCGTTGTGTCGGCGCGGCGCAAGGCCGCGGTTCGGCACCGGACTGGTGTTACGGATGTGGTGGCGGCTGTGGGGCATCAAGCCTCGCGATCGATCAGGCGTCAGCTCGGATGCCCGCGCCCGCGATGCCGCAGTTGGCACCGGACGATAGCAGGATCTCTCAGACGTCTTTATCCCAGCCCTACCCCTCACGACGAATGCCCCGACTTTTCGGGCTCGACATAGAGGATCTTCGACTTCATATGGGCACGTGTCTGTGCGGCGATCCACGCGAGCGTGCCGACGAGCAGCGTGATCGCGAAAGCCTTGGGGTGGAACAGCGTCGTGTTCTTGAACACTGCCATGAAGACGAACAGCAGCAGGATCTGGGCGGCGTACAGCATCAGCCCCATGGCCTGGAACAGGTGCGGAAGCGATTTGGCGGTGCGCTGCAGAGCGTAGAGCCCCAGCCCCATGAACAGGATCACGACCAGCGTCGCGACGACCGCCCCGATCGCCCCCTTGCCGCCGGCGACCACAGCGCTGACACCGACGGCGATCGCGCCGACGGCGGCTGTGGGCACAGCGGCCTGGAGCAGGTTCCGGGCGTCAGATGACGGCATGGCGGCAACTCCGCTTTTCACAGGGGGCAGGGGTGTCGTCATGGACGAGCGTAGTCCCGGGGTGAGAGGGAACCTCACGGCCAAGGGACCGTCACAGTGCGGCCCTTCGGCTTTGTCCGGGGTTCTCGTGAACCGTATCACAAACTATTTGATGCGGTCTTTACCAAGCGGGTGTGCTTGCTGTCACACATGAGAGTGACCCTGCGCGTCTGTGCAGAAACAGCGCCGATCTGTCTGATATTGGGCTGGTTCGTTCCCCCACGACTTGGCAATGCTCTAGTCAGATTCTTACCTTGCGGCCGTCAGCCCGACGTCCCGGCCTTACGTCGGTCCAGCGAGCGGGAACGGCGGCTCACGGCGGTCGCCCCGTTGACCCCGGAGGTCCCGGCGGCGACCGGAGGGCGCGGCTCCTCATCGGCCGCGGACGCGTGCGCCGGGGTGGACGCCGCCTCGGCGACCGCCCTGCGCCGGCGGTAGCGCGGCGGCACGAAGGCCTCCGCCCAGCGCGGCGCCCGCGGGGTGAAGCGCGGCAGCAGGAGCAGCACCAGCCCCAGCGCGCTGAGGATCACCACGCTCAGCACGATCCACATGGACGCCGAGTTGACGGAGTACGCCAGGGCGCCGAAGGCGATCAGGGCCGACCAGAAGTACATGATCAGCACCGCCCGGCTGTGCGAGTGGCCGATCTCCAGCAGCCGGTGGTGCAGGTGGCCGCGGTCGGCCGCGAACGGCGACTGGCCACGCCAGGTGCGCCGCACGATCGCCAGCACCAGGTCGGCGGTCGGCACCGCGATGATCGTCAGCGGCATGAGCAAGGGGATGTACACAGGCACCATCTGATGGACGGTGCTGCGCTCGGAGCCCCCGAACAGGTTGTCCGGGTCGACCTGCCCCGTGACGGAGATCGCGCCCGCGGCCAGTACGAGTCCGATCAGCATCGACCCCGAGTCACCCATGAAGATGCGCGCGGGGTGCATGTTGTGCGGCAGAAAGCCCAGGCACATTCCCATGAGAATGGTGGCGAACAGCGTCGCGGGAGCGGCGGCCTCGATGCCGTACGAGTACCAGATACGGTAGGTGTACATGAAGAACGCGGCCGCCGCGATGCACACCATTCCTGCGGCGAGACCGTCGAGGCCGTCCACGAAGTTGACCGCGTTGATGGTGATGACGACCAAAGCGACCGTCAAGAGGGTGCCCTGCCACTGCGTCAGGGCGACCGTACCGACACTCGGGATCGGCAGCCACAGAATGGTCAGACCTTGCATGACCATGACGCCGGCAGCGATCATCTGACCGCCCAGCTTGATCAGCGCGTCGATCTCGAACTTGTCGTCCAGCACGCCGATCAGCCAGATCAGCGCCGCGCCGGACAGCAGCGCCCGCGGTTCGTTGGACTTCTCGAAGACCTCGCTGAGGTTGGTCAGGTGGTCCGCGACGAGCAGGCCCGCGCACAGGCCGAAGAACATCGCGATACCGCCGAGCCGCGGGGTGGGTTCCCGGTGCACGTCGCGTGCCCGGATCTCCGGCATCGCCCCGGCCACGATCGCGAACTTCCGTACCGGCCCTGTCAGCAGATACGTCACCGCGGCCGTGATGCAGAGCGTCAGCAGGTATTCACGCACGGGCTTCCCCACAGGTCTCGCTGGCCATCACAGCCCCACACCCTAGCGATGGACGCATACCAGTGGGGACTTCCGGGTAGCGATGATGGTTGCACGTGAGGCTGTGTCCTCGGGTCGCGCCCCGGTCAAACCTAATGTGCACGCCAGTGCGCACACCCTTGTGCACGCCGGTGCACGCACCCATGTGCACGCCGGTGCGGCTGCCCCCGCTCAGCCGGAAGCACGGCCGCTCAGCCGGAGTACGGCGGAAATCTACCGGCCAGCTCGCGCACCTCCTCACGCGCCTTCTGGCTCTCCACCTCGCCGCGCAGCACGCCGGCCAGCAGACCGGCGATGAACGCCATCTCCCCCTGGCCCATGCCCTGGGTGGTCACCGCTGCCGTGCCCAGCCTGAGGCCCCGGCCGTCCCCGTGCGGCAGCGCGCAGCAGTCCAGCACCATCCCGGCGGCGGCCAGCCGCCCGCGCGCGGTGCGTCCGTCCACGCCGAGCGGCGCCGGGTCGGCGGTGATCAGGTGGGTGTCCGTGCCGCCGGTGGTCACCACCAGCCCCTCGGCGGCGAGTTGGGCCGCCAGGACCCGGGCGTTGGCGACCACCTGATGGGCGTACGCGGCGAACGCCGGTGTCGCCGCCTCGCCGAAGGCGACCGCCTTGGCGGCGATGGTGTGCATCTGGGCGCCGCCCTGGGTGAACGGGAAGACGGCCCGGTCGACCCGCTCGGCGAGGTCGGCTCCGCACAGGATCATCCCGCCGCGCGGCCCCCGCAGCACCTTGTGCGTGGTGCCGCAGACGATGTCGGCGTACGGCACCGGGCTGGGCGCCGCCTTCCCGGCGACGAGCCCGATCGGGTGGGCGGCGTCGGCGATGAGGAACGCGCCGACCTCGTCGGCGACCTCGCGGAAGAAGGCGTGGTCGATGTGGCGCGGATAGGCGATCGACCCGCACACGATCGCCTTCGGCCGGCGGGTGCGGGCCAGGGTGCGCACCTGGTCGTGGTCGATCAGGCCGGTCTCCGCGTCCACGCCGTAGCCGACGAAGTCGAACCAGCGGCCGGAGAAGTTGGCGGGCGAGCCGTGCGTGAGGTGGCCGCCGTAGGGCAGGCCGAGGGCGAGGACGGTGTCCCCGGGGCGCAGCAGCGCCGCGTAGGCGGCCAGGACGGCCGACGAGCCGGAGTGCGGCTGCACGTTGGCGTGCTCGGCGCCGAACAGTTCCTTGGCCCGCTCGACGGCGAGACGCTCGGCGACGTCGACGATCTCGCAGCCGCCGTGGTAGCGGGCGCCGGGGTAGCCCTCGGCGTACTTGTTGGCCAGCGGCGAGCCGAGCGCGGCCAGCACGGCGGGCGAGGTGAAGTTCTCGGCGGCGATCAGCTGGAGCGTCGTGGACTGCCGGTCGAGCTCGCCGAACAGGATGTCGGCCAGTTCCGGGTCCTGCCGCCGCAGGACATCGGCCTCTCGCGTAGGGGTGACCGGCATGGTGTGCTCCGGGGGCGTCGACGGTGACGTACGACCAATGTAGGCCCGCCGCCGCCGGTGCGCCCGGCCGCGACGTCCTCCCGGGTGACCGGACCAGCCCCTTGACACCCACCCGGCCCTCCCGCCCCCCACCTTCACGCCCCCGCCCCACTCCGACACCCTCACGCCCGCGCCCGCGCCCGCGCCGATGACCGCGCACATGCCAGCGACACGCGCCCGCGCCCGGTAGAGGCACACGGCGCCCGCTACGGGCCGCCGGCACACCGCGCCTCCAGCCGGCCTGTGCAGCCGGTCCTGTCCATCCAGCCCCGGCAGGCCTCCGGCGCCTCCAACCTCTGCGGCGGACTCCGGCCGTCCACGCACTCGCGTCGCGGACCTCGGCCACCGGGGCCGCCGGGCCGTAGGTCGGAAGGCCGCCGGGCCGCCGGGCCGCCAGGCCGGAAGGCCGCAGGCCGCCAGGCCGCAGGCCGGAAGGCCGCAGGCCGCCAGGCCGCAGGCCGGAAGGCCGCAGGCCGCCAGGCCGCAGGCCGGAAGGCCGCAGGCCGCCAGGCCGCAGGCCGGAAGGCCGCAGGCCGCCAGGCCGGAAGGCCACCAGGCCGGAAGGCCACCAGGCCGGAAGGCCACCAGGCCGGAAGGCCACCAGGCCGGAAGGCCACCAGGCCGGAAGGCCACCAGGCCGGAAGGCCACG
>NZ_JBFADM010000036.1:0-17520 GCF_040641355.1 Streptomyces sp. NPDC020996 | reverse complement strand
ACCAGGCCGGTTCCTGGGGGGCTCGGGCACCGGGTGGGGCCGGGGTGTCGGGGTTCGGGGGGTGGGGGCGGGGCCGCGCGGCGGCGTGCGTGGCGGTGTGGGTCACATGCGGGCCGGGACTCCCGTGAGGGCCGTCACCACCGGGTCCAGGGCCTGGTGTATCTCGTCGCCGACGGAGCGGAAGAAGGGCAGCGGGGCGCCGTAGGGGTCGTAGACCTCGTCCGCCTCGGCCGTCGGGGCCAGGAGCCACCCGCGTAGCGC
This sequence comes from Streptomyces sp. NPDC020996, assembly GCF_040641355.1. Taxonomy (NCBI): domain Bacteria; kingdom Bacillati; phylum Actinomycetota; class Actinomycetes; order Kitasatosporales; family Streptomycetaceae; genus Streptomyces; species Streptomyces sp. NPDC020996. Next base: position 17,259 of record NZ_JBFADM010000036.1, on the reverse strand, counting down.
GGCGGCCGCGCGGACCAGGGCACGCGCGCGCGCCACCACGCCGTCCTCCAGCGGGGGCAGGGTGGCCGGGTCTATCGCCTTCACCAGGCGGGTGAACTCCTTCAGCGTGAAGGTGCGCAGGCCCGCCGAGTGGCCCATGGAGATGACCTGGGCGCGGTGGTCGCGGGTCGCGGTCAGCACCAGATCGGCCATGATCACGTGCTCGTCGAGGAGTTCCCGGCCGACGAAGCCGGAGGGGTCCGCGCCGAAGTCGGCGAGGACCTGCTCCGCGTTGGCCTCCATGGGCGCGCCCTCGTGGCCCCAGGTACCGGCGCTCTCCACGATCAGCGCGCGGCCCAGGATGCCGAGCCGCTGGCTCACGTAATGCCGGGTCAGCCGCTCGGTGATGGGCGAGCGGCACACGTTGCCGGTGCTGACGTGGAGGATCCGGAAGCTGTCGCGCGGAAGCCCCACGAACGTCGTCGTGATCTCCGCCGGGCTTTCCCCGTTGCCTATGCCACGCCCCGCGTCGGGGGACGTCAATTCGCCACCTCGAGGTCGGGTACGACCTTCCGCAGCTCGTCGGCCGACAGGGCGCCCGCACGCAGCAGCACCGGCACCCGGCCGCTGACGTCGACGATCGAGGACGGGACGTTGCCCGGGGTCGGGCCGCCGTCCAGGTACACGGACACCGAGTCGCCGAGCATCTCCTGGGCCGCGTCGCAGTTCTCCGGCGCCGGGTGGCCGGTCAGGTTCGCCGAGGACACCGCCATCGGGCCGACCTCGGTGAGCAGTTCGATGGCGACCGGGTGCAGCGGCATGCGTACGGCGACGGTGCCGCGGGTGTCGCCGAGGTCCCACTGCAGGGACGGCTGGTGCTTGGCGACGAGCGTGAGGGCGCCCGGCCAGAAGGCGTCGACCAGTTCCCAGGCCAGCTCGGAGAAGTCGGTGACGAGACCGTGGAGGGTGTTCGGGGAGCCGATCAGCACCGGCGTGGGCATGTTGCGGCCCCGGCCCTTGGCCGCCAGCAGGTCCGCCACCGCCTCCGAGGAGAACGCGTCGGCGCCGATGCCGTACACCGTGTCCGTGGGCAGCACCACGAGCTCGCCACGGCGGACGGCGGACGCGGCCTCACGCAGACCGGTCGTGCGGTCGGTCGCGTCATTGGTGTCGTATCGCCGTGCCATATCTAGCGGGCCTCCTCGTACACGAAGTACACGTACTGCGGGATCGAAGTGTCGGGCGTGCTCACGGCAGCGCCTTACGCGCGGTGGCGAACCGCGGGCGGTTGTTGAGGTCGGGGTGGTCGGCCGCGTCGGCCCAGCCGCGTTCCTCGGTGAAGATCCACGGCACCTGGCCGCCCTGGGTGTCCGCGTGCTCCACGACGACGACGCCGCCGGGGCGCAGCAGCCGGTGCGCGGTGCGCTCCAGGCCGCGGATCAGGTCCAGGCCGTCCTCCCCGGAGAACAGGGCGAGTTCGGGGTCGTAGTCGCGCGCCTCGGGAGCGACGTACTCCCATTCGGTCAGCGGGATGTAGGGCGGGTTGGAGATGACCAGGTCGACCTGGCCGTCGAGGTCGTGGAAGGCGGTCAGCGCGTCGCCCTGGCGCAGGTCGACGCGGGAGCCCTCCATGTTCTTGCGGGTCCACCGCAGGGCGTCCTCGGACAGCTCCACGGCGTGCACGCGGGAGCGCGGGACCTCCTGGGCGAGGGCGAGTGCGATGGCGCCGGAGCCGGTGCACAGGTCGACGATGCAGGGCTCCACGACGTCCATCGCGCGGACGGCGTCTATCGCCCAGCCGACCACCGACTCCGTCTCCGGCCGCGGCACGAACACGCCCGGGCCTACGTGGAGTTCGAGGTAGCGGAAGTAGGCCCGCCCGGTGATGTGCTGCAGCGGCTCGCGCTGTTCACGCCGGGCGATGACCTCCCAGTAGCGGGCGTCGAAGTCCGAGTCCTTCACGGAGTGCAGCTCGCCCCGCTTCACGCCGTGCACGAACGCGGCGAGTTCCTCCGCGTCGTTGCGCGGCGAGGGCACGCCGGCGTCGGCCAGCCGCTGGGTGGCCTGTGCCACCTCCGCGAGCAGCAGGTTCACGCAAGTCCTCCGTGTCGTACTCGTCCGTGCGTCGTGCGTCTCGTGCGTCTCGTGCGTCTCGTGCGTGTCGTACGTCTCGTGCGTGTCGTACGTCTCGTGCCGTCTCCTGCGTCCGGCGCCCGTGCGCCGCTATGCGGCCGCGAGCTTCGCCGCCGAGTCCGCGTCGACGCAGGCCTGGATCACCGCGTCGAGGTCGCCGTCCAGGACCTGGTCCAGGTTGTACGCCTTGAAGCCGACGCGGTGGTCCGAGATGCGGTTCTCCGGGAAGTTGTAGGTGCGGATCTTCTCGGAGCGGTCGACGGTGCGGACCTGGCTGCGGCGGGCGTCGGCGGCCTCCTTCTCCGCCTCCTCCTGCGCCGCGGCGAGCAGCCTGGAGCGCAGGATACGCATCGCCTGCTCCTTGTTCTGCAGCTGGCTCTTCTCGTTCTGGCAGGAGGCGACGACTCCGGTGGGAATGTGCGTGATGCGCACGGCGGAGTCGGTGGTGTTGACGGACTGCCCGCCCGGGCCGGAGGAGCGGTAGACGTCGATGCGGAGGTCGTTGGGGTTGATCTCCACGTCCACCTCCTCGGCCTCCGGGGTGACCAGGACACCGGCCGCGGAGGTGTGGATACGGCCCTGGGACTCGGTCGCCGGGACCCGCTGCACGCGGTGCACCCCGCCCTCGTACTTCAGGCGGGCCCACACGCCCTGGCCGGGCTCGCTCTGGCCGCGGGTCTTCACGGCGACCTGGACGTCCTTGTAGCCGCCCAGTTCGGACTCGGTGGCGTCGATGATCTCGGTCTTCCAGCCGACCCGCTCGGCGTAGCGCAGGTACATGCGCAGCAGGTCGCCGGCGAACAGGGCGGACTCGTCGCCGCCGGCGCCCGCCTTGATCTCGAGGATGACGTCCTTGTCGTCGCTGGGGTCGCGCGGGACGAGCAGCAGACGCAGCTTCTCGGTCAGCTCCTCGCGCTGCTTCTCCAGCTCCTTGACCTCGGCCGCGAAGTCGGGGTCGTCCGCGGCGAACTCGCGCGCGGTCTCCATGTCGTCGCCGGTCTGCTTCCAGGAGCGGTACGCGGCGACGATCGGGGTGAGCTCGGCGTAGCGCTTGTTCAGCTTGCGCGCGTTGGCCTGGTCGGCGTGGACCGACGGGTCGGCGAGCTTCTTCTCCAGGTCGGCGTGCTCACCGATGAGTTCCTCGACGGCCTCGAACATCTTGGGCTCCTGATACTGCTCGGAAGGGGAAGGCGGGCGACCAAAAACGCCGGTCCAGGCCGCCCCTGGGCAGGGGCACGGCCGTGGACCGGCGGAATGGGGCTCGCTACTTCTTGGAGCCGGCAGCCTTGCCGAAGCGGGCCTCGAAGCGGGCCACACGGCCACCGGTGTCGAGGATCTTCTGCTTGCCCGTGTAGAACGGGTGGCACTCGGAGCAGACCTCGGCCCGGATGGTGCCGGACTCGATGGTGCTGCGGGTGGTGAACGACGCGCCGCAGGTGCAGCTGACCTGCGTCTCGACGTACGCGGGGTGGATGTCGCGCTTCAAGGTGTCTCCTAGGTTTCGGGAGGGCGCCGGGTCGCCGCCGCGGGATGCGACAGGCGTGAACCGGAGCCGACGTACCAGTCTGCCAGGACTGGCGCCATCCCCCAAAACCGGGGGGCGGGCCGTTCTATTCCGCGTGCGATTCACGGCCGGGGCGCGTTGCCGGGTGGTGGGGGCGCCGTCAGCTGACGACGCCGCCGGCCTCGCCGGTGGCCGAGCCCGTGGTGGCGCTCGCGGGGATCGTCCCGTCGTTCTTCAGGGCGTCCCAGACCTGCTGGGCCTTGGCCTTCTCGACGATCACGCGGTTGGGGTTCGCGGGGTCGTAGCGCACCGGCAGGGTGACCATGTGCATGTTCCGGGAGCTGATGCCCTTCATGCCGCCCGCGAAGGACATCAGCCTCTCGACCGAGCCGAGGTCGGAGTCCGCGGTGAGCGCGCTGGTGGCGGTGTCGGCGAGGTCGTACAGCTTCTTCGGGCTGGTGAAGACGCCCAGTTCCGCGACCCGGTCGACGAGCGCCTTGACGAAGGCCTGCTGGAGCTGGATGCGGCCGAGGTCGGAGCCGTCGCCGACGCCGTGCCGGGTGCGGACCAGGCCGAGGGCCTGCGCGCCGTCGAGGGTGTGGGTGCCGGCCTTCAGCCTGAGGTGGCTGTCGGGGTCCGCTATGTCCTTGGTGGTGGTGACCCGGACGCCGCCGAGTTCGTCGATCAGCTTCTCGAAGCCGGCGAAGTCGACCTCGAGGTAGTGGTCCATACGGATGCCGGTGAGGGATTCCACGGTCTTCACCGCGCAGGCGGCGCCCCCGGTGGAGTACGCGGAGTTGAACATCACACCGGAGGCGGCGTCGTGTGTGACGCCTTTGGTGTCGGTGCACTCGGGGCGGTCGATGAGGGTGTCGCGCGGGATGGAGACCACGTCGGCCTTCCGGTGGCCCTTGTGGACGTGCACGACCATCGCGGTGTCCGAGCGGGCGCTGCCGTCGTCCGCGCCGCCGCCGAGCTTGCGGTTCCGGCCGGAGCGGGTGTCCGAGCCGAGGACGAGGATGTTCTCCGAGCCGTTGTCGGCCTTCGGGGGCCGGGCGGTGCCCAGGGCCTGGTCGATGTCGACGCTTCTGATGTTGCCGTTGAGCCTGAAGTAGACATAGCCGGCCCCGGTGCCGCCGAGCACGGCGATGCCCACAGCGGTCCAGGCCATCAGGATCAGTGCTCTGCGGTGCTCGCTGCGTGGCTTGCGGCCCCTGGCGCGGCGGCTGGCGCGGCGGCGTGGGCCGTTCGTGGCGCTCTCACCCTTTATGCCGGACTCCGGCGTGCTCTCGGCGGTCAATGTTCTCCTCGCGTCTCCTCCGGTCGGTTACCCCTTGCTGCCTGGGACAGGCCTGGTCGAAACAACACGTACCGCACCATCGTCACCCCACTGGGGCAGACGGGGAAACCCGGGAAAAGGTTGCGCGACGCACTGTGCCCGGCCTCGGGGAGGCCGGGCGCGGTGGGTGACGTCGTCTACGAGGGTCGACGGGAGTCAATGGGAGTCCACGGGAAGTCAACGGGGAGTCGACGGGGACTGGCCCCGTTCACCCCTCGGGACTCAGCCCCAGATGTCGTACTGCTGGTATCCGCGAAGCCGACCGAGATCCGTGTGGCGAAGATCTCACTGGTCGCCTTGCCGGTGCCCGGGTTCAGGTAGAGCGTGCCGCCGGACGTGCGGGTCAGGAGGTCGGACTTGCCGTCGCCGGTGAGGTCTCCGTGGCCGACCAGGACGTCGTACTGGTTCCAGCCCGAGCTGGAAGCCGACCCTCACGCGGGAGCCGAAGGTGCCGTCGCCCTTGCCCGGGTAGATCCGCAGGTACCCGCTGGAGTCCACCGAGAGCACGTCGGGCAGGTAGTCGCCGGTGACGTCGCCGGGGGTGACGATGCGGGTGCGGGTCTTCCAGCCGGTGGCGATCTGCTTGGTGGCCCACGCCCTGGTCGAGCGGACGTAGTGCGTCCAGTAGCGGTCACCGGTGGCGGAGACCCGGTACAAGAGGCCCTGGATGCCGTCCAAGAAATCGCGAGACGCCCGATGCGCTCCGCTTCTCTCGGCGCAAAAAGGCCGTCTCCTGTCACTCGTGTGACAGGAGACGGCCTGTGAGAAGGCTGTGCCTCAGTCGCCGTTGGGCGTGGGCGTCGTCTTCTGGATCTGCATCAGGAACTCGATGTTCGACTTGGTCTGCTTCATCTTGTCGAGGAGCAGCTCGATCGCCTGCTGCTGGTCGAGCGCGTGCAGCACCCGGCGCAGCTTCCAGACGACGGCGAGCTCCTCGTTGCCGAGCAGGATCTCCTCCTTGCGGGTGCCGGAGGCGTCGACGTCGACGGCCGGGAAGATGCGCTTGTCGGCGAGCTTCCGGTCGAGCTTGAGCTCCATGTTGCCGGTGCCCTTGAACTCCTCGAAGATCACCTCGTCCATGCGGGACCCGGTGTCCACCAGGGCGGTGGCGAGGATGGTCAGCGAACCGCCGTCCTCGATGTTGCGGGCCGCACCGAAGAAGCGCTTCGGCGGGTACAGCGCGGTGGAGTCGACACCACCGGACAGGATGCGGCCGGAGGCGGGCGCCGCGAGGTTGTACGCACGGCCCAGACGGGTGATCGAGTCGAGCAGCACGACCACGTCGTGACCCAGCTCCACCAGGCGCTTGGCGCGCTCGATGGCGAGTTCGGCGACCGTGGTGTGGTCCTCGGCCGGGCGGTCGAAGGTCGAGGAGATGACCTCGCCCTTGACCGACCGCTGCATGTCGGTGACCTCTTCCGGACGCTCGTCGACGAGGACGACCATCAGGTGGCACTCGGGGTTGTTGTGCGTGATCGCGTTGGCGACCGCCTGCATGATCATGGTCTTGCCGGTCTTCGGCGGGGCCACGATCAGACCGCGCTGGCCCTTGCCGATCGGCGACACGAGGTCGATGATCCGGGTCGTCAGCACGCCGGGGTCGGTCTCCAGGCGGAGCCGGTCCTGCGGGTAGAGCGGGGTCAGCTTGTTGAACTCCGGGCGGCCGCGGCCGTGTTCGGGCGCCATGCCGTTGACGGAGTCGAGGCGGACCAGCGCGTTGAACTTCTCGCGCCGCTCGCCTTCCTTGGGCTGGCGGACCGCGCCGGTGACGTGGTCGCCCTTGCGCAGGCCGTTCTTGCGGACCTGGGCGAGGGAGACGTACACGTCGTTCGGGCCGGGCAGGTAGCCGGAGGTCCGGATGAACGCGTAGTTGTCGAGGATGTCCAGGATGCCCGCGACCGGGATCAGGACGTCGTCCTCGGCGACCTGCGGCTCGGCGATCTCGTCACGGCCGCGGCGGCCCCGGCGGTCCCGGTAGCGGCCGCGACGCCCGCGACGCCCGCCCTCGAAGTCGTCGTCGTCCTGCTGCTGGCGGCTGTCCTGACGGCCGGCGCCCTGCTGCTGGCCCTGCTGCTGGCGCTGCCCGCCCTGCTGCTCGTCACCCTTACGGCGGTCACCGCGGTCACCGCGGTCACCGCGGTCACCGCGGTCGCGGTCACCGCGCTCGCCGCGGTCCCGGCCGCGGTCACGGCGGTCGCGGCGGCGGCCCTCGGCGCCGTCACCGGCGTCGCCCTTGGCCTCGCCCTGCTGCTGCGCCGGGGCCGGGGTCTCGGCCTTCGGCTCGCTCTTGGCCTCGGCGGCGACGGTCTCGGCGCCCGCCGGGGCGCCGGCCTCGGCGGTGGCGCGGCGGCGACGGCGCTCCGCGGGGGCCTCGGCACCGGCCGGCTGGCCGGGGATCTCGATCTGCTGCTGGGCCACGGCCTGCTCGGCGGGGGCCTCGGCGGCCTTCTCCGCCTTGGCCGGGGCGGCGGCTTCCTCACCCGTACGGGTCCGGGAGGTGGCGCGGCGCTTGGGCTTGGTCTCGGTGGCGGCCTCGGCCTTCGCCTGGGCGGCACCCCCTCCGGCCTGCGCTTCCTTGATGACCTCGATCAGCTGGCTCTTGCGCATGCGCGCGGTGCCCCTGATTCCGAGGCCGGAGGCGACCTGCTGCAGCTCGGCCAGCACCATGCCCTCGAGGCCGGTACCGCGGCGCCGCCGGGAGCCGGCACCGGTGGCAGGCGCGGAGGCGTCCGTGGCGGGCGCGGCAGCGGTCTCCTCGACACGTGCGCCCATCAGATCGGTGGTGTCGCTCACGAAGGGTCCTTCCCTGGAGCGGACGTCGGCCTGTCTGGCTCGGCGACCGGTTGTGCTGTCCGGCAGTGGTCCTTGCTGTGTGGACCGTGCCGGGGCGGTGGTCCGCCAAAGCGGCGGAGGAAATATCTGGTGATGGCGCTTCCCAAAGCCGTGGCACCGAGTGTCCGTGTCACGTGGCTTGGTCGCACCTGCTCCGGAGCGTGCCCGGCAAGTCGCTCAGTGCCCGCGTACGAGGTACTGCCCACGTACGTCGTACGGAACACAGTGCGGCTTGGGAGGCTCCCGGAAGAATGTCTGTCCCGGACGGGGACACGAGGCACCTCGCCATGGTGGGGTCGGGTGCAGACTTGAGGTTAACACTACCGGATCCAACAAACATTCCCCCTCTCGAAATCCGGCAACCGTGTGTCAGGGCGCGAGCGGCAGCACGCACGCGCCCCGGGCGTCGAGCTCGAGCCGGTTCGCGGCCCAGCCCTCGCCTGCCAGATGAGCCACCTTGTCGGCGTTGTCGGCGTCGACGAGCGCCAGCACGGTGGGTCCCGCTCCGGAGATGACCGCCGGAACGCCGTCCGCCCGCAGCCGCTCCACCAGGGCGGCGCTCTCCGGCATGGCAGGGGCACGGTATTCCTGGTGCAGCCGGTCCTCGGTGGCGGGCAGCAGCAGCTCGGGGCGCCTGGTCAGGGCCTCGACGAGCAGGGCGGCACGGCCCGCGTTGGCGGCGGCGTCGACGTGCGGCACGGTGCGCGGCAGCAGCCCGCGCGCGGTCTCGGTCAGGACCGGCTTTCCGGGCACGAAAACCACCGGAACGATGGAATCGGCGGGCTCCATCCTGATCGCACGGGCGGCGCCGGCCTCCATCCAGGAGAGGGTGAAGCCGCCGAGCAGACAGGCCGCCACGTTGTCCGGGTGACCCTCGATCTCGGTGGCGAGCTCCAGCAGCGCCGCGTCGTCGAGCCTGGACTCGCCGCCTATGGTCACGGCGCGCGCCGCGACGATGCCGGCGCAGATGGCGGCCGAGGAGGAGCCCAGGCCGCGGCCGTGCGGGATGCGGTTGGCGCAGACGATCTCCAGCCCGCGCGGCTGCCCGCCCAGCAGGTCGAAGGCGGTGCGCAGGGAGCGTACGAGGAGGTGGCTCTCGTCGCGCGGCAGCGTCTCGCTGCCCTCGCCCGCGATGTCGATGTGCAGCCCGGAGTCGGCCACCCGGACGACGACGTCGTCGTAGAGCCCCAGCGAGAGGCCGAAGGCGTCGAAGCCCGGGCCCAGGTTGGCGCTGGTGGCGGGGACGCGCACCCGGACGGCGGCGGCGCGGAAGGCGGGACCGGCCATCGCTCGTTGACTCTCCTTGAGCTGCGTGACTGTCGAAGACATTCGATGCGTACGGAAGGGAACCCTCGGGCCGTACGGACGGCGCGGCGCCGTCCATATGCGCGGGCATATGCAGCGGGCGGGTTCGGTACAGCCTATCGAAGGAAGGTTCTGTGACGACATAGGGCGCACAGGAGGCGCACGATGCGTGTCGCAAGCCCCCTGTGCACCCGCGTGCTGTTTGCGCCCGGACCCTGGTGTCAGGGCCCTTTTGCGAGGGCCCTGTGCGAGGGCCCTCGCGCGCAGACGCTTGTGCGAGGGCCCTTACGCGTATGCGAGGACGCTTATGCGAGGCCGAGGCGCTCGGCCGCCGTCACCGCGTCGACGGGGACGGTGACCGGCTGCGGCGCGCCGGCGACCGCCCAGTCGGGGTCCTTCAGACCGTTGCCGGTGACGGTGCAGACGATCCGCTGGCCCGGGTCGACCTTGCCCTGCTCGGCGGCCTTCAGCAGGCCGGCCACGGACGCGGCGGACGCCGGCTCGACGAAGACGCCCTCCTGCGCGGCCAACAGCCGGTAGGCGCGCAGGATCTCACGGTCCGTCACCTCGTCGATGAGGCCGCCCGACTCGTCCCGCGCCGCCAGCGCGTACTGCCAGGACGCCGGGTTGCCGATGCGGATGGCGGTGGCGATGGTCGACGGGTCCTTGACCACCTCGCCGCGCACGATCGGCGCGGAACCGGACGCCTGGTAGCCCCACATGCGGGGGGTCCTGGCGGCCACGCCGTCGGCGGCGTACTCCTTGTACCCCTTCCAGTACGCGGTGATGTTGCCCGCGTTGCCGACCGGCAGGACGTGGATGTCGGGGGCGTCGCCCAGCATGTCGACGATCTCGAAGGCCGCCGTCTTCTGGCCCTCGATGCGCACCGGGTTGACCGAATTCACCAGTGCAACGGGGTAGTTGTCGCTCAGGGCGCGGGCCAGGGTGAGGCAGTCGTCGAAGTTGCCGTCGACCTGGAGGATCTTGGCGCCGTGCACCAGCGCCTGCCCCATCTTGCCGAGCGCGATCTTGCCCCGCGGCACGAGGACGGCCGAGACCATCCGTGCGCGCACGGCGTAGGCGGCGGCGCTCGCCGAGGTGTTGCCGGTGGAGGCGCAGATGACGGCCTTGGCGCCTTCCTCCTTGGCCTTGGAGATGGCCATCGTCATGCCGCGGTCCTTGAAGGACCCGGTGGGGTTGGCGCCCTCCACCTTGAGGTGGACCTCGCAGCCCGTGCGCTCGGAGAGCACCTGCGCGGGCACGAGGGGCGTGCCGCCCTCACGGAGCGTCACGACCGGCGTGGTGTCGGACACCGGAAGCCGGTCCCGGTACTCCTCGATGATTCCGCGCCACTGGTGGGTCATTGCTGGTTACTCTCCTTCAACCCGCATGATGCTGGCGACACCCCGCACGGTGTCGAGCTTGCGCAGCGCCTCGACGGTACCGCTGAGGGCGGCGTCGGAGGCCCGGTGGGTGACGACGACGAGAGAGGCCTCGCCGTCCTTGCCCTGCTGCCGAACCGTATCGATCGAGACACCGTGCTCGGCGAACACGGTGGCCACTTGGGCGAGAACGCCCGGTTTGTCGGCCACGTCGAGACTGATGTGGTAGCGCGTGACCACCTCACCCATGCCCGACACCGGCAGCGCGGCGTACGCCGACTCGCCGGGCCCGGTCGAGCCGCTGAGCCGGTTGCGGCACACGGCCACCAGGTCGCCGAGGACCGCGGAGGCGGTCGGGGCGCCGCCCGCGCCGGGGCCGTAGAACATCAACTGCCCGGAGGCGTCGGACTCCACGAACACGGCGTTGTAGGCGCCGCGCACGGAGGCCAGCGGGTGCGTGAGCGGAATCATGGCCGGATGCACGCGCGCGGTGACCGACTGGCCGTCCCCGGCCCGCTCGCAGATGGCGAGCAGCTTGATGGTGCAGCCCATCTCCCTGGCCGAGCGGAAGTCGGCGGAGGTGACCTCGGTCATGCCCTCGCGGTAGACGTCGTCCAGGCGCACCCGGGAGTGGAAGGCGATCCCGGCGAGGATCGCGGCCTTGGCGGCGGCGTCGTAGCCCTCCACGTCGGCGGTCGGGTCGGCCTCCGCGTACCCGAGGGCGGTGGCCTCGTCGAGGGCCTCCTGGTAGCCGGCGCCGGTGGAGTCCATCTTGTCGAGGATGAAGTTGGTCGTGCCGTTGACGATGCCGAGCACCCGGTTGACCTTGTCGCCGGCCAGGGACTCGCGCAGCGGGCGGATCAGCGGGATGGCGCCGGCGACGGCGGCTTCGTAGTACAGGTCCCGGCCGTGCTCCTCGGCGGCGGCGTGCAGCGCGGCCCCGTCCTGGGCCAGCAGGGCCTTGTTGGCGGAGACCACGGAGGCGCCGTGCTCGAACGCGGTGGTGATCAGCGTGCGGGCGGGCTCGATCCCCCCGATGACCTCGACGACGACGTCGAGGTCGCCGCGTTTGACCAGCGCGGTGGCGTCGGTGGTGACGAGGGAGGGGTCGATGCCGGCGCGGACCTTGCCGGGCCGGCGCACCGCGACACCGGCCAGTTCCACCGGGGCGCCGATGCGGGCGGCGAGGTCTTCGGCGTGCGTCGTCATGATGCGCGCCACCTCTGAGCCGACGACCCCACAGCCCAGCAGCGCCACCTTCAGCGGACGCGTACGCATCATCCGACCTCGTTTCCTCATACCGTCTACGGTTCGACCAGTCTCACTCACCGGACCGGATTTTCTGCCCTTGGTCCGGATTCTGAGACATCTATTTCATTTGTACGGGGGCGGAAGACGAAGATCTTCCCGGAGATCTTCCCGGAGCCCGCTACCGCCCTCCGCCACCGGGTCTGCGGGTCTGTGGGTCCGTGGGTCCGTGGGTCCGTGGGTCTGTGGGTCTGTGGGCTCACCCGACGTCGAGACGCAGCAGATCCTCTTCCGTCTCGCGCCGCACGATCACCCGCGCCTCCCCGTCCTTCACCGCGACGACGGGCGGACGCAGCACGTGGTTGTAGTTGCTGGCCATGGACCGGCAGTACGCCCCCGTCGCCGGCACGGCGATCAGGTCACCAGGTGCGATGTCGGCCGGCAGGAACGCGTCCCGGACCACGATGTCCCCGCTCTCGCAGTGCTTGCCGACGACGCGGGCGAGCATCGGCTCGGCGTCGGAGGTGCGGGAGACCAGGGCGACGCTGTACTCGGCGTCGTACAGCGCGGTGCGGATGTTGTCCGACATCCCGCCGTCGACGGACACGTACGTCCGCAGCCCGTCGAGGGGCTTGATGGTCCCGACCTCGTAGAGCGTGAAGGCGGTCGGCCCGACGATGGCGCGCCCGGGCTCGACGGAGATCCGCGGCGTACGCAGCTTCGCCGCCTCGCACTCCCGCCCGACGATCTCCGTCAGCGCCTTGGCGATCTCGTGCGGCTCGCGCGGGTCGTCGTCGCTGGTGTACGCGATCCCGAGCCCGCCACCGAGGTCGATCTCCGGCAGCTCGACCCCGTGCTCGTCCCGGATGTCCTTCAGCAGCCCGACCACCCGGTGCGCGGCCACCTCGAACCCGGACATGTCGAAGATCTGCGACCCGATGTGCGAGTGGATGCCGATCAGTTCGAGCCCGTCGAGCTGCAGCGCCCGCCGCACGGCCTCGGCCGCCTGACCCCCGGCGAGCGGGATGCCGAACTTCTGGTCCTCGTGGGCGGTGGCGATGAACTCGTGCGTGTGCGCCTCGACGCCGACGGTGATCCGGATCTGCACGCGCTGCCGCTTGCCCAGCTCCCGCGCGATGTGCGCCACCCGCACGATCTCCTGGAAGGAGTCGAGCACGATCCGCCCCACGCCCGCCGCGACGGCCCGGGTGATCTCCGCCGTCGACTTGTTGTTGCCGTGGAAGGCGATCCGGTCGGCGGGCATCCCGGCGGACAGCGCGGTGGCCAGCTCCCCGCCGGAGCAGACGTCGAGGTTCAGCCCCTCCTCGTGCAGCCAGCGCACGACGGCGCGCGAGAGGAACGCCTTGCCGGCGTAGAAGACGTCGGCATCCTGCCCGAACGCGGTACGCCAGGCGCGCGCCCGCGCCCGGAAATCCGCCTCGTCGAGGACGTAGGCGGGCGTGCCGAACTCCTCGGCGAGCGTCTTGACGTCGATCCCGCCGACGGTGACGACACCCTGTGCGTCCCGGGCGACGGTCTGCGCCCACACCTTCGCGTCGAGGGTGTTCAGGTCGGCGGGCGGCGCGGAGTAGTGCCCCTCGGGGAGGACATCGGCGTGACGGGGCCCGGCGGGGTGTGCGGAACGGCTCATGTCTCTTCGTGGGCTTTCTCAGAGGTGTTCGGGTGCGTCGATGCCGAGCAGGGACAGGCCGCCGGCCAGCACCGTCCCGGCGGCTTCGGCGAGCGCGAGCCGGGCACGGTGGGCGGCCGAGGGTTTCTCCGCCCCACGCGGCAGCACGGCGGGCAGAAACGCGAGCACGGCGTCGGCGACGGTGACCAGGTGCCGGGCGAGGCGATCGGGGGCGCGGTGGGACGCGGCGGCCAGGAGGACGCGGGGGTGGTCGGCGAGGGGGGCGGGGACTTCGACACCGGGGAGGGGGCCGGGCTGACTGCGGAAGCCGAGGTCGGCGGCGTTGCGGGTGAGGGCACGGGTGCGGGCGTGGGCATACCGCACCCGAAAGAGGGGATTGCTCTCACGCTGGACGAGCAGATCGGCGGTGATCCGGGGCCGGTCATGGACGGCGGGATGAAGCAGGGCCCAGCGCGCGGCGTCGGCCCCGAGCCGAGCGGGATCCTCGGACGCCGGAACGGGCCGGAGATCGACAGGCTCACCGGCCCCGACCTCGACGACCTTCAGGCGTCCCCCCTGCGAACCGACGATCCGCCCGACCGCATCGGCGACGACGGCGGCCCGCACCTCACGAGGAATGCGCAGCTCGACGACGTCCCCGCCGAGGGCGTCGGAGTGCCCGTACCCCTCCCCAAGCCGCAGAATCTCCTCGACGAGCCCCGCGGAGGCGCTCCGCCGCAGGCACAGATTGAGAAACCCGGGCCCGGTGACAACGACATCGGCGACACCGTCTGTGTCCGCGAGATAGGGCCGCAGGATCTCGGCGACCCGAAGTGGCGGCTGGCTGGCCGGGCGAGCGAGCTGCAGGGCGATGTTGGTGGCGTAGTCCCCCCGCCCACCAGGCCCGGGCGCCCCGACAACGGCACGTGCAGGCACGGCCACGCTCAGCTCCCCCGCGTCCACAGCACGACGTACCGCGCACAGCACGGTACGGGAGAGCTCGCCGGGGGTCACGGGAACAGGGTAGGCGAGGAGGGGGGTGGGAGGGCGACCGGGAATCAACGGGTCCGACATGTGGACACACAGGGGTGACGCCGCCCCTTCCGAGTCCGCCGACCCGTGATCGACCGACCGCCAGCTGACGGCTCGCCGCTCAGCATTCAGCCGCCGGCGCGCCCGGCACGCTCAGCCTCACCGAGACCGAGCGCACGCCCCAGAGCCTCGTCGGAGTCACCATCTCCCGCGGCTCCCCCCGCCCGCCGCCCCTTCTCGATCAACTCGACGACGACACGAACGAGTTCCACGGGGTCGAAGGGCTTGGCGAGGAAGGCGTCGATACCGACGTCGAGACCGCTCTCGATCTCGTACGAGGTACAGGCACTGACGATGGCGACAGGCAGATCACGGGTCCGCGGATCGGCACGCAGCTGGGCGGCGGTGCGCAGACCGTCGAGCCGGGGCATGACGACGTCGAGGGTCACGACATCGGGCTGCACCTCATGGACGACTTCCAGACACTCGGCACCGTCGGCCGCGGTCACGACCTCAAGCCCTTCCAGCTCGAGGTTGACCCTGATCAGCTGCCGGATGACCTTGTTGTCGTCCACAACAAGCACCCGGCCCGAGGCGCCTGGCACAAATCGAGAGTAGGTCGGGACCGGCCACCGCGTCCGGGTTTTGCCCACTTCCACCCCGTGCGGGGGATGCGCGACCGCACGGGCGACGCGACGAAACCCGTTCATGAACACCCCACCGGAGCTGGTAGTGTTCTACCCGTCGAAGCGCACACCGCGCAGCAGACACGCCCCCGTAGCTCAGGGGATAGAGCAACGGCCTCCGGAGCCGTGTGCGCAGGTTCGAATCCTGCCGGGGGCACCCAGCATGAGGTGCCCAAAGACCCCGTCATCAGCGGAAACGCTGAGGCCGGGGTCTTCGCGTATATGCAGGCGTGTGCGGCCCAGGGCGGGCGTATGTCGGGGTCCGTGGACGAGGCGTGGACGGGATCTTGAAGCGTTGTCCCAGGTGAGCCCTGGAGACTGCGAGCACTCGCAGGCGAATGCGGCCCTCTACCCGGCGGGTGCCAAAGGGGCCGCATGCCGTCGACGGGCAATGACAGATGAGTGCACCCGCAACAACCGGCTCAAGGGAGAAAGCCGGGAGCACCAGCAGTCTGACAAAACGCCGATCTAGCTGGTTTGCGACGTTACACTCCGTGCGTTGGCGACGAGCCACAGACCATGCGGAGGGGAAATGAGCGCGAGCGGGACCCGCACTTGTTCTTGGTGCGGCGAGGCAGGGCACGACAAGAGGACGTGCGATGTCTCTCACAACGCTGGGAAGTGCAGCGTGTGCAACTACCACGGGCACGACAAGCGCAACTGCCCGAACAAGTGAGGCAGCAGCACAGGTAGGGCGGGGAGCGAACAAGGCCCCAGACGATGAGTCTGGGGCCTCAGTGTTAGGGCAGGACGCCTCACTCGTACTCGCGCAATAGGTCCTCGATTCGCCGGTTGGCGACGTCCTGCCGTCCGTCGAGGCACTTCGCGTAGCGAGTCAGCAGGACCTCGACACTGTTGCCGGCGCGCTCGGCCACCTCTGTCGGGTCGACCCCGGCGTTGAGCCACGTCGACAGCGCCGAGTGCCGGAGGTCGTACGGCCGACTCGCGAGCGGCGAGGCTGCAACGGTCGGCGGAAGGGCCAGGAGCCGGGCCTCCTGCCACACGCGGTAGTAGGTCGAGGACGGGACGACCGAGCCCTTCTCACTGAAGAACAGCCGCCCGTCATCCGCCGTGCCGAAGGTGGCCAGGTGCTCACGGAGCACGGCGATGAGGTGCGGCGGGATGGGCACCCTCCTGACGTCCTCGGTCGGCCGGTTCTTCAGCCCGCGGTCGTCATGGGTCTCCCCCGAGTCGGTCCACTGCTTGCCGACGGACGGACGTGTCCGGTGGAGCAGCGCCGAGCCCCAGCCTTGCCCGGGAAGGTTCAAGTCTGTCTCGACGAGGCCGACCGCTTCCGCCGGCCGGAGACCGCCGAAGTACATGGCGGCGAACAGACCCACGAGGCGACGACCACGGGCACGCCGGTACCCGCCCACGTAGGAAACCGCCGCCAGCAGGTTCCGTGCTTGCTCCGGGTTGGCGACAACCCGCGGATCGACCTGGTTGGACACCTTCGGCTTCTGCCAGCGGACAGCCGTGATGGGGTTCTCCCGCAGCTCCCCCAGGTCGACGGCGTAATTTGCGGCGTTGACGAGCGTCCGACGCTTGCGCCGCACGGTCTCCGCCGCTGCCGCCGTGCCGTCGAGCTTGAGCTTCAGCGAGTCGAGGACCGCGCGAGCCGTGGCCGGTTCAGCAAGATCGGCGAGCGGCCGGGACGCCTTGGACACCCAGTGGAGAACGTTCCGCACGTCCTCCGGGACTTCCCGGTCATCGGGCCGCGGCAACACGAAGGCCCAGTTGCGCAGTGCTCTGCGGATCATCTCGTCGGACGGCCGTCCAGCACGCTCGTCGAGGAGTTCCAGCGTCACGCTGGTGAGGGCTTCGTTGGTGCCATCCCGTGTGTTGGGGGCGGCATGGGGCCACTTCATGGCGAGGTACCTGAGAGCGAAGGCGTACCACGACACGGCCGACTTCTTCTCTTCCATCGAGGCCGGAAGGCCCGATTCCGTGTCGAACTCCTCGCCGTCACGCATCGCGCGCATGAGCTTCGTGCGGTAGTGGTCGGCAAGCGCCTTGGTCCGGAAGGACTCCGAGAAGACGTTGCCCGCAACAGACCAGCGGACCCCGTACGAGGGTGTCTTGGTGTCCCGCTTACCTCGCGCTTTCACGAGGTGGGCTGTCCGGGTCTTGATCAAATAAGCGGAGAGTGCTCCTGACCTGCAACGATGGGACTTGTCTAGGGTCCTGTT
>NZ_JBFADM010000035.1:0-87546 GCF_040641355.1 Streptomyces sp. NPDC020996 | reverse complement strand
TCGTCCGTCTCCAGCTTCACCTGACCCGGCCGTGGCATCCCGGCACCTCCCCGCCACGCACCCTACCAGCCGACGACCTTAAGTCACTGGTATTGGGGCTAGCCTCGAGGCCGTGAAGGCGGTGGCTGTTCCGGCCGCCTTCCACCACCGGCGTACAGCTCGCCGACAGGTCCTCCGGCGGACACTCCTGTCCCACACCGGCCCCGGCAGGGAAGCGGCCCCCGGCGCCCACCGCGACCTCAGGCCGGTGCGGCGTCCCCGGCGGCATTGTCGGCACCGCTTGCTTCTTCCTGGGCCATGCCGAGGAAGCGCCGGATCGCTTCGACCGGCATGTCGAGCTCCTCGGACGCGGACAGCTCGTCGCCGAACACCTGCACCGCCTCGGTGACAGCCACGGCCAGTTCGACCTCTGCCTTGCGGACCTTGGCCTCGGCCTTGTCCACCGTGTCGACCACCGCCAACTGGCGGCGCTGCTTCTCTTGGAGCCTTTGTTTGCGGGAAACGGACTTCTCAGAGTTCTGCACTGTCATGACCAAGATCATAATCAGTCGTGCGCAGGCTCCTGAAATCGGCAACCGACCCGCTGTTCACGGGAGTTCACGGCTTGAGTGCGATCGTCACGCGCGGCTCCGCCTCGACCCCGGTGCAGGCGAGCACGGTCGTCGTGTCCGTGCCCTCCGCGAGCCGGCAGCGGCCGGGGCACCGGCCCGCGCGGCCAGGCCGGTCGGGCGAAGACGTTCGCAGCTGCCCTGCACCTGCGCTTGCGCCTGCAGCGCGGTCCGGTGGCCGTCGGGACCCTCCTCGGCCACGGATTAGGCTGGCCCGATGCAGGACGAGTACCGCACAGTCGCCCGCGCGGGCGTGCACGAGACCGATGTCAACCGCTCACGCTTCCTGTGCGCCCTCGCCCCGGCGGCCACCGAGCGGGAGGCCCAGGACTTCATCGCGTCCGTGCGCGAGGAGCACGCGGACGCCACCCACAACTGCTGGGCCTACGTCATCGGCGCGGACGCCTCCGTCCAGAAGGCGAGCGACGACGGCGAACCGGGCGGCACCGCGGGCGTCCCCATGCTCCAGATGCTGCTGCGCCGCGACATGCGGTACGTCGTCGCCGTCGTCACCCGCTACTTCGGCGGCGTCAAGCTCGGCGCGGGCGGGCTCATCAGGGCGTACGGCGGAGCGGTCGGCGAGGCGCTGGACACGCTCGGCACGATCACCCGGCGACGGTTCCGGCTGGCCACGCTGACCGTCGACCACCAGCGGGCCGGCAAGGTCCAGAACGACCTGCGCGCGACCGGACGCGAGGTGCGCGACGTCCGTTACGGCGAAGAGGTCACCATCGAGATCGGCCTGCCGGACGCCGACGTGGACGCCTTCCGCGCCTGGCTGGCCGACGCGACCGCCGGAACGGCCGGGTTCCGACTGGGCGGGGAGGCGTACGGGGACACCTGAGACCCCGGACGAAAGGTGCGTAACGGGTATGCGTGCGGCGGGTTGTGACGGGACGGTTCGACCGTGAGCGTCCGTGATGTCAGACCCGGCCGTTAGTCTCGGGGATCATGAGGCTGCTGCACACTTCCGACTGGCATCTCGGCCGGGCGTTCCACCGGGTCGGCATGCTCGGGGCCCAGGCCGAGTTCATCGGTCACCTCGTCGACACCGTGCGCGAGCACCGGGTGGACGCGGTGGTCGTGTCGGGAGACGTGTACGACCGTGCGGTGCCGCCGCTCGCCGCCGTCGAGCTGTTCGACGACGCGCTGCACCGGCTCGCCGCCCTCGGCGTGCCCACCGTCATGATCTCCGGCAACCACGACTCGGCCCGCCGCCTCGGCGTCGGCGCCGGACTCATCGGGCGCGCGGGCATCCACCTGCGCACCGAGCCGTCCGCGTGCGCGACCCCCGTGGTGCTGTCCGACGCGCACGGCGAGGTCGCCTTCTACGGGCTGCCGTACCTCGAGCCGGCGCTGGTCAAGGACGAGTTCGGGGTGCGGAAGGCGGGCCACGAGGCGGTGCTCGCCGCCGCCATGGACCGGGTCCGCGCCGACCTCGCCACGCGTCCGCCCGGCACCCGGTCCGTCGTCCTCGCGCACGCCTTCGTCACCGGCGGCGAAGCCAGCGACAGCGAACGGGACATCACCGTGGGCGGGGTGGCCGCCGTCCCCGCCGGCGTCTTCGACGGCGTCGACTACGCGGCGCTCGGACACCTGCACGGCTGTCAGACCATCACCGAACGGGTCCGCTACTCCGGCTCCCCGCTGCCGTACTCCTTCTCGGAGGCCGGCCACCGCAAGACCATGTGGCTCGTCGACCTGGGCGCCGGCGGTTCCATAGCCGCCGAGCGCGTCGACTGCCCGGTGCCCCGGCCGCTGGCCCGGATCCGCGGCCGCCTTGAGGACCTGCTCGCCGATCCGGCTCTCGCCCGGCACGAGGAGGCGTGGGTCGAGGCGACGCTCACCGACCCGGTCCGCCCGGCCGAGCCGATGGCCCGGCTCACCGAGCGCTTCCCGCACACCCTCAGCCTGGTCTTCGAGCCCGAGCGCTCCCCGGAGGACCCCGACGTGTCCTACGCCAGGCGGCTCGCGGGCCGCAGCGACCAGCAGATCGCCGAGGACTTCGTCGCCCATGTGCGCGGCGCCGGACCCGACGAGCACGAACAGGCCGTGCTGCGGGAGGCGTTCGACGCGGTGCGCGCGGACGACGCGGTGCGGGAGGTGGCGCGGTGAGGCTGCACCGACTGGACGTCACCGCCTTCGGGCCGTTCGGCGGTTCGCAGAGCGTCGACTTCGACGAGCTGTCGGCGGCCGGCCTCTTCCTCCTGCACGGCCCGACCGGCGCCGGCAAGACCTCCGTCCTCGACGCCGTGTGCTACGCGCTCTACGGCGCCGTGCCGGGCGCCCGCCACAGCGGCCAGGGCCTGACCCTGCGCAGTGACCACGCCGCACCCGGCACGCGCACCGAGGTGACCCTCGAACTGACCGTCGCCGGACGCCGGTTGGAGATCACCCGGCAGCCGCCCTGGGAGCGCCCCAAGAAGCGCGGGACGGGCACCACGCTCGACAAGGCCCACAGCGGGCTGCGCGAGTACGACGCGACCGCCGGCGCCTGGAAGCAGCTCAGCCGCTCGCACCAGGAGATCGGCGAGGAGATCACCCAGCTGCTCGGCATGAGCCGTGAGCAGTTCTGCCAGGTCGTGCTGTTGCCGCAGGGCGACTTCGCGCGGTTCCTGCGCGCGGACGCCGAGGCGCGCGGCAAGCTGCTCGGCCGCCTCTTCGACACCCGCCGCTTCGCCGAGGTCGAAAGGCGCCTCGCCGACGGCCGGCGGGCCGCCGAGGCGCAGGTGCGGGACGGGGACGCCGCGCTGCTGGCCGACGCGCACCGGATGCAGCAGGCCGCGGGCGACGCCATGGAACTGCCCGCGCTGCGGCCGGGTGACCCAGGCCTCGCGGCGGCGGTCCTGACCGCTGCGGCCATCGCCCGCAGTACCGCCCGGGAGCAGCTGACGGTCGCCCAGTCGCGCCTCACGGCCGCGGAGTCCGCGCAGGCCGCCGCCGAGCGCGCGCTGGGGGAGGCCCGTGAACTGGCGCGCCTGCAGGACCGGTTCACCCAGGCGCGGGAGCGTGCCGCCCGGCTCCAGGAGCACGCCGACGCCCACCGGCAGGCCCAGGAGCGCATGGAGCGCGCCCGTAAGGCCGAGGCGGTGGCCCCCGCCCTGGACCTCAGGGAGGCCGCCGAGGCCGAACACCGCCGGGCGGCCGGAGCGGAGGCACGTGCGCGTGCCCGACTGCGCGCCGCCGCCGTCACCGCGGAGCCGGTGGACGGCGGCGGGCGGGCGGAGAGCGGGGCCTGGACGGACGGCTCCGATCGCGCGGCGGCCTCCGAGCGGACGCCGGGCGCCCGGGCCGCCGGGCCGGCGGATGGTGCCGACGGGCCCGCGGCCGGCCCTCTCGCCGACGCCGGCGCCGCGGGCCTCGCCGCCGCCGCACGCCGCAGCGCGGAGGAACTGGGCGGCCTGGAGTCGGCCCGGCGTGCCGAGCGGCGGCTCGCCCAGCTCGTCGCGGAGCGCGCCGGCCTGGACCGGCAGGAGCGCGCCGACGACGAGGTGCTCCAGGAGGCCGACGCCTGGCTGGCCGGCTGGGAGGATGCCCGAGCCGGCCTGCACGGCCGTATCGAGGCCGCCCAGGAAGCGGCCACCCGGGCCGAGCAACTGGCCGTGCAGCGGGAGCCCGCCCAGCGGCGGCTCGGCGCCGCCCGGCAGCGCGACCAGCTCGCCCGCGACACCGACGCGGCCCGGGCCCGCGCCCTCGCCGCACGGGAACGCGCCGCCGAGGCCCGCGCCCACTGGCTCGACCTGAAGGAGCAGCGGCTGAGCGGCATCGCCGCCGAACTGGCCGCGAACCTCGTCGACGGCGAGCCCTGCGCCGTCTGCGGAGCCACCGAGCACCCCGCCCCCGCCCGCAAGGTCGCCGGGCACGTCGACCGGGAGGCGGAGGAGCGCGCCCTCGCCGCCTACCAGCGCGCCGACGAGCAGCGTGCCGAGGACGAGCGCCGGCTCGGCGTCGTCCGGGAGGCGCTGGCCGCAGCGAGCGCCGAAGCCGGTGACACGCCGACGGACCGGCTCGCCGCCGAGGTGGCGGACCTGGAGCGGCGCTACGCGCGGGCCCGCGACGCCGCATCCGGTCTGCACACCGCGAGCGAGGAACTGCGGCGCGCCGAGCACGAACACGAGCGGCGCACCGCCGTGCGCCAGGAGGCGGCCGTACGGGCCGCCGCCCGCGTCGGCCACCGGGAGCGGCTCGACCGGGAACGGGCCGCCCTGGAGGAGGAGCTGGCCCAGGCCCGGGGCGCCGCCGACAGCGTGGCCGCCCGCGCCGCCCAACTGGAGCGCGAGGTCACGCTGCTCACCGAGGCCGCCGACGCCGCCCGCGCGGCCGAGGACACCGCCCAGCGGCTCAAGGAGGCCGACGCCCGGCTCGCCGACGCCGCCTTCCGCGCCGGGTTCGACACCCCGCAGGCCGCGGCGGCCGCCCTCCTCGACGACGCGGCCCACCGCGAGCTCCAAGGCCGCCTGGACGCCTGGCAGTCCGAGGAGGCCGCCGTGCGCGCCGTCCTGGCCGAGGCCGACACCGCGGCCGCCGCCGGGCGGCCGCCCGCGGACGTCGCCTCGGCGCAGCGGGCCGCGGCCGACGCGGCCCGACGCCTGCGCGAGGCGGCCTCCGCGCGCGACGCCGCCGCCCGGCGCTGCGCCGAACTCGACCGGCTCTCCGCCGGGTCGGCCGCGAGCGTACGGCGGCTCGCCCCGCTGCGCGCGGAGTACGACCGGGTCGCCCGCCTGGCGGCCCTGACCGCGGGTACCTCGGCGGAGAACGAGCGCAGGATGCGCCTGGAGTCGTACGTGCTGGCGGCCCGCCTGGAGCAGGTCGCGGCCGCGGCGACGGTGCGGCTGCAGCGCATGTCGTCCGGCCGTTACACGCTGGTCCACTCCGACGACCGGGCCGGGCGCGGCCGCAGCGGGCTCGGCCTGCACGTCGTGGACGCCTGGACCGGGCGCGAGCGGGACACGGCGACCCTGTCGGGCGGCGAGACGTTCTTCGCCTCGCTGGCCCTCGCGCTCGGTCTCGCCGACGTCGTCACCGACGAGGCGGGCGGCGTCCGCCTCGACACCCTCTTCATCGACGAGGGGTTCGGCAGCCTCGACGACCAGACCCTCGACGAGGTCCTGGACGTCCTGGACTCCCTGCGGGAACGCGACCGCAGCGTCGGCATCGTCAGCCACGTCGCCGACCTGCGCCGCCGTATCCACGCCCAACTGGAGGTGGTGAAGGGCAGATCCGGGTCGGTGCTGCGGCAGCGCGGTCAGTGACCCAGCGGGCGGCGGGGCAGCGGCGAGGAGTACACGACGCTCGTGGTCACCGAGCCCAGCGCGCCGATCTTGCCCGACACCTCCTCCAGGTGCCGCATCGAGCGGGCGGCGACCTTGATGACGAAGCAGTCGTCGCCCGTGACGTGGTGCGCCTCCAGGATCTCCGGCGTCGTGGCGACGAGATCGTGGAAGGGCTTGTAGTTGCCGGTGGGGTACCGGAGCCGCACGAAGGCCAGGATCGGCAGGCCGAGCCGTTCCGGGTCGACCACCGCCGCGTAGCCCTGGATGACCCCGGCCTCCTCCAGTCGCCGCACCCGCTCGGTCACCGCGCTGGCGGACATGGAGACGGCCCGCGCCAACTCGGCGAAACTGGCCCGGCCCTCCCGCTGGAGGACGTCGAGGATGCGCCAGTCGGTGGCGTCCGGGGAATACACGGTCATGAGCGAGCAATAGCAGGGAGATCCACGGCTGATCAAGCGGAACGCCGGGAATCACCACTTCAGGGTGCCGATCACCGCCCGTAGTTTTCTGCCCATGACCACAACCTCAGCCGCCACCGCCACCGTCACCGCCACAGCCATCACCACCGCCACCACCCTCAATCCGGTCCTGCGCGTCCCCCCGGCGGCTCCCGCCGAGGCCGCCGCCCACTTCCGTGCGAGCCTCGCCTTCCACGCGGACGCCTCCGACGTCGCCGCCGCGCTCGCCGCGGGCGGCGACGCCGGGTTCGTCGTCGTGGACTCCCGCTCCACCGAGTCCTGGGACCAGGGGCACGTCCCGGGCGCGGTCCACCTGCCGACCGCGCTCATCCCCGAACAGGCCGAGCGGCTCCTCGACAAATCCGTGCCGGTCGTCACGTACTGCTGGGGCCCCGGCTGCAACGGCGCCACCCGGGCGGCCCTCGCCCTCGCCGAACTGGGCTACCAGGTCAAGGAGATGCTCGGCGGCTTCGAGTACTGGGCACGCGAGGGCTTCGAGTACGAGACCTGGCGCGGCCGCGAACGCCGCCCCGCGGACCCGCTGACCGCACCCGCCGGCGCCGACGACTGCGGCTGCTGACCGTCCCGCCGGGGAACCCTGGAGATGCTGGGATCACCTGGCTGTCGTGCGTGTAGGTTCTGCGCCATGGTGCGATACGCGGATCCCGGTGCGCTGGAGTGGGTGGAGTCGGGCGGCGGCCCGCTCATCGCGGTACCGGAGACGGTACTGCCGTTCTGGGCGGGGGCCGACGGCGACGAGACCGCCTCCGACTACGACCGGGCCTGCGAGGTCGACGGCAGCGTCGGGCTGCTCCCGGTCGGGGACTGCGCCGCCCTGGTCCTCGGCGACGAACCGGCCTCGACCTCCTACCTGCCGCAGCACGCCGCCTTCGTACGGTGGTGCGCCGCCGGCAGCGAGGACGAACTCCTCGCCGGTGTGCCCGAAGCGCTCGCCACCGCCGACTGGGAGGACGAGGTCCGCTGGGACGTGCCGGGCCCGGTCCTGCTGTTCGACTCGGCCTGGCCGGGGACCGAGACGGAGCGCACGGACGCACTGCGCGTCGCGCTGGAACCCGGCCGCTACGCGGTGCGCGCGGCCAGTGTCCAGCCGGGCCCGGAGACCTGGCTGGGCCTCGTCCGACTGCACCGCCTCTGACCCGGGACCTCGCGTGCGGTGCGCGGGCGCGCACCCATCCCGTCAGGGCCCGCCGGACGATCGGCCCGCCTCCTCGCCAGGTCCGCCTCCTCGCGTGGCTCGGCACGGACGACGAGGCGGACCGGATCACGGGCCGGGTGAGCTGATGGCGGACGCGGTCAGAGAGCGGACAACTCGTCCACCAGGTCGTCCAGGCCCAGCGAGCCCTGCGACAGCGCCGCCATGTGCCAGGCCTTGAGGTCGAACGCGTCACCGTGCCGCTTGCGCGCGTTCTCCCGGCCCAGCAGCCAGGCGCGCTCGCCCAGCTTGTAGCCGATCGCCTGCCCCGGCATGGACAGGTAGCGGGTCAGCTCGCTCTCCACGAAGTCCGCCGGGCGGCTGCTGTGCGCCCCGAAGAACTCCTGCGCCAGCGCGGGCGTCCAGCGCTCCCCGGGGTGGAAGGGGGAGTGGTCGGGGATCGTCAGCTCCAGGTGCATGCCGATGTCGATGACGACCCGCGCGGCCCGCATCATCTGCGCGTCCAGGTAGCCCAGCCGGCGCTCCGCGTCCGTGAGGAAGCCCAGCTCGTCCATCAGCCGCTCCGCGTACAGCGCCCAGCCCTCGGCGTTGGCGCTGACCATGCCCACGCTGGCCTGGTAGCGGGAGAGGTCGGCCGCCACGTGCTTCCACTGCGCCAGCTGGAGGTGGTGGCCGGGCACGCCCTCGTGGTACCAGGTGGAGACCAGGTCGTAGACGGGGAAGCGGGTCTGACCCATCGTCGGCAGCCAGGTGCAGCCCGGACGCGAGAAGTCGTCCGACGGGGCCGTGTAGTACGGCGCCGCCGCGCTGCCGGGAGGCGCGATCCGGGACTCGACCCGCCGGACCCGCTCCGCCAGGTCGAAGTGGGTGCCGTCCAGCTTCTCGATCGCCTCGTCCATCAGGGCCTGCAGCCAGCGCTGCACCTCGTCGACGCCCTCGATGTGCGTGCCGTGTTCGTCCAGGTGCGCCAGCGCCACCCACGGAGTGGCGGCGCCGGGCAGGACCTTCTCGGCCTCGGTCCGCATCTCGCCGAGGATGCGGTGGAACTCCGACCAGCCGTACGCGTACGCCTCGTCGAGGTCGAGGTCCGTGCCGTTGAAGTAACGGACCCAGCGCGCGTACCGCTCGCGGCCCACCACGTCCGGTGCGCCCTCGACCGCCGGCGCGTACACGTCCCGCATCCACTCGCGCAGGGCCACCACGCCCTGCGTGGCCTCGCGAGCCGCCGCGTCCAGGTCGGAGCGCAGCGCCTCGGGCCCCGCGTCCGCGAAGTGCTCGAACCAGCCCCGGCCGTCCCCGGCGTCGGCCCACTCGCCGAGCTGCCCGACGAACGTCCTGGTCGCGCGCGGACCGCCGTACAGCTTCCGCTCCAGACCGAGCGCGAGCGACTCCCGGTACCCCTCCAGGGCGGCGGGTACCGCACGCAGCCGCTCGGCGACCGCCGCCCAGTCCTCCTCGGTGGCGGTGGGCGTCACGGTGAACGCCTGGCGCACCCCGTGGGCGGCCGAGCTCAGGTTGCTGACGTCACGCAGGCCCTCGTCCGCCTCGTCGATCGCGAGCGAGGCGGTGAGCCGCTCGCGCAGCAGCCGCGCGCAGCGGCGCTCGACGTCGCTGTCCCCGCCGGGCCGGCGCTCCGCCTCGTCGAGCCGGGCGAGTGTGTCCCGCTTCAGCCGCGCCAGCGCCTCCTGGCCCGCGGGCGAGAGGTCGGGCAGACGGCTGGAGCTCTCCTTCACGCCGAGGTAGGTGCCGATGACCGGATCGAGGGCGATGAGTTCGTCGACGTACGCGTCGGCGACCTGACGGGGCAGCTGGCTGTTGGTCTGAGACATGCGGACCATCCTCGTACGAGGGGCCGCCGCGCGTCACCGGGATTGAGCCGACGGCGTAGGCGGCAGCAGCGGACCGCAGTCCCACTGCTGGAAGATCAACCGGGTCTCCACCCGGGCCACTTCACGGCGGGCCGTGAACTCGTCCAGGACCAGCCGTTGCAGGTCCGTCATGTCCGCGACGGCGACGTGCACCAGGTAGTCGTCGGGTCCGGTCAGATGGAAGACGGTCCGCGACTCCGGCAGCGCCCGGATCCGGTCCACGAACGGCCCCACCAGCTCCCGCCGGTGCGGCCGGACCTGCACCGACAGCAGCGCCTCCAGACCCCGGCCGAGCTTGGCCGGATCGAGCCGCAGCTGATGTCCGAGGATCACCCCCGCCCGGCGCAACCGGGTCACCCGGTCCAGGCAGGTCGACGGCGCGACCCCGACCTGCGCGGCGAGGTCGCGGTAGGTGGTCCGGGCGTCGTTCTGCAGCAGCCGCAGCAGGTGGAGGTCCACCGGATCCAGTGCGACGGATTCGGTCATACGCCGAACGTAACACGGGGTTCGGGTCCCGGTGCCCGGTCGGTGTTCACCCTTGCGCCCATGGACTCTGCGCGCACGGACACCTCGCACGACGAAGCACGCACCGCACCCGGAGCTCCGGCCACCGCACCGAGAGCACTGGCCACCGAGGCCGTCCACGCCGGCCGCGACGACCTCGCCCGGCAGGGACTGCACGCCCCGCCCATCGATCTGTCGACCACCTACCCCTCGTACGACAGCCGGGGCGAGGCCGCCCGCATCGACGCCTTCGCCGCCACCGGCGCCGAACTCGACGGACCGCCCGTCTACGGCCGGCTCGGCAACCCGACCGTCGCCCGCTTCGAGACCGCCCTGGCCCGGCTGGAGGGCACCGAGGCGGCGGTCGCGTTCGCCAGCGGCATGGCCGCGCTGACCGCCGTCCTGCTGGTCCGGGCCTCCCTGGGGCTGCGGCACGTGGTGGCCGTCCGGCCGCTGTACGGCTGCAGCGACCACCTGCTCACCGCCGGACTGCTCGGCTCCGAGGTCACCTGGACCGACCCGGCGGGGATAGCGGACGCGCTGCGCCCGGACACCGGACTGGTGATGGTCGAGTCCCCGGCCAATCCGACGCTCGCCGAGGTCGATCTGCGGGCCGTCGCCCACGCCTGCGGCTCGGTCCCGCTGCTCGCGGACAACACCTTCGCCACGCCCGTGCTGCAGCGGCCGGCCGAGCAGGGCGCGCGGCTGGTGCTGCACAGCGCCACCAAGTACCTCGGCGGGCACGGCGACGTGATGGCCGGTGTGGTGGCCTGCGACGAGGAGTTCGCCGGACGGCTGCGGCAGGTGCGGTTCGCCACCGGCGGCGTCCTGCACCCGCTGGCCGGATACCTGCTGCTGCGCGGCCTCTCGACGCTGCCGGTGCGGGTGCGCGCGGCCTCCGCGAACGCCGCCGAGCTCGCCCGCCGCCTCGCCGCGGACCCGCGTGTCGCCCGCGTCCACTACCCGCGCATCGGCGGCGCGATGATCGCCTTCGAGGCCGTCGGCGACCCGCACGAGGTGATCGCGGGCGTCCGCCTGATCACGCCGGCGGTCAGCCTGGGCAGCGTCGACACCCTCATCCAGCATCCGGCGTCCATCAGCCACCGCATCGTCGACGCCGACGACCGGCGCGGCTCCGGGGTGAGCGACCGGCTGCTGCGGCTGTCGGTCGGGCTGGAGGACGTCGAGGACCTGTGGGCCGACCTGGACCGGGCGCTGGGGGAGCGGGCGCCCGCCCCGGAGACCGGCACGCTGAGCGGAGCGTCCGTCGCGGGGTGAGCGTCCGTGACGGGGGTGTCCGTCACGGGGTGAGCTTCCGGCACGGGTGCGTGTCCGTGGGTGCGTCCGCGACAGGGGGCGCCCGTCACGGGGCGCGCGTCCGGCACAGGCGACTGTCCGTGGGGGCGCTCGCGCCAGGGGGCGTCCGTCACGGGGTGCCCGTGGCGTCCGTCAGGACGGCGAACGGCCCGGCGTCTTCTCGCCGGGCCGTTCGCCGTGGTGCGGTGCCGTGCCTCAGCCGCGCGCCCGGCGCCCGCCGGACCGGCCCTCCGCCACCTCGTGCGGCAGGCCCGAGCCGATCACGGCCGTGTCCAGGCGGGCCGTGATGACCAGGGTGCCCTCCTCGATCTGGTAGTCGAGGGGCAGGCCGAGGCCGCGCATGGCGGCGACCATGCCGGTGTTGGACGCCTGCGTCACCGCGTACACGCTTTCGCAGCCCGCCTCGATCGCCATCGCCACCAGGCGGCCCAGCAGTTCACCGCCGATGCCGCGCCGCTGCCAGCTGTCCTCGACCAGCAGCGCGACCTCCGTCTCGTCGCCGTCCCACAGCAGATGGCCGAGGCCGACGATCCGCCCGGACGCCGTCCGCACGGCGAGCGTACGACCGTAACGCGGGCTCAGCAGGTGGTTGAGGTAACGGTCCGCGTCGCCGACCGGCCCGTGGTAGCGCATGCCGAGCGTCCGCGCCGAGCACCGCTCGTGCATCTCTTTCGCGGCATCGATGTCACGGATGTCGGCCCGGCGCACGGTGATCTCGTTGCCCTCGGGCAGCGTCAGCACGTCCTGGCCGTGCGGCAGCCGCGGTCCCAGCCGGGCGTCCAGCTCCACCAGCGCCCGCGCCCGGGCGAACTCGGTCGGGGTGAACGGCAGATACGGCCGTTCCACGGTGATCACTCCGCCCTCCGGCGCCCGCAGCCGCATCACGGTGTCCTCCAGCGCCCCCTCCACGGGAACACCTTCCGGCGCCCGGCCCCCGCCGAACGGCGAAGCGGGCACCTGGCGGATGGTGCACCGGCCCAGCAACTGGCGCAGCGCCAGCGGCAGTTCCGCCGCGTCCAGCGCGGTACGGGCGGCCAGGCCCAGCACCCTGGTCGGCGCGTCCACCAGGTCGTGGGCGTCGGCCCGCTCGATCCAGGTGTCGGCGCCGCCGGCCAGCGACACCACCCGGGTGAGCCCGGACGCCGCCAGCTCACCGGGAGCCCGCAGCAGGAACTCGTCCACCGTGCCGTCGGCCAGCGGGTGCGTCTGCAGGCTCAGGATGTCCACCCGCTCGCCGGCCAGCGCGGTGCACAGCGCGGCCAGCGAGCCCGGTTCGTCCCTGACCGTCGTCCGCATCCGCCACAGCGTGCTCTCCCCGGGCGCGGCCTGCGGCGTCGGGGCGGACGGACCCTGCTCGTCCTGCCCGGCCCGCCGCCATGTCGGCAGCGGCCGGGCCTCGGTATCACTCGTCGGCGGTGCGTGGCCGTGGCGGCGTGCCCACCATGTGTGGAACCCCGCCGTCGCGGCCAGGGCCAGCGCCGAGATCACCAGCAGGGCCGGGCCGTCCGGCCCGTGTCCGATCAGGTTCGCCACGGCGTCCGCCACCGCCACCGCCGTGAAGAGGGCGGCCAGTTCCACCACGTCCCGCCGCCAGTGGTGCACGGGACGTCCGTGCTTCGCACGGGTCACATTCGACATTTCTCGACTCATGCACCCACTGTGAAGGAACGGTGTTGCGCGATCGCGAACGCTCTGTGACTGATCGGTAAAGCGTGCTTATGCCCTTTTTGTTGATCTTTTTACGATTGTCTCGCGGTGTGGACGACAGGGCAGGTCACGCGGCGCTCCCTGCGGTCAGCGCGCTGTGCAGCCGACGGGCCTGAGCCACCAGCCGGGAGGAGCCGGACCGCCGCGCCGTCCGTTCCAGGTGCGGCAGCTGCCCCCGGGCCCCGGACCGCTCGGCGCACTCCGCCGCGACGCCCAGCAGATCCGCGAGCCCGCGGGGCGCCGTCCCCGCGCCGTCGGCCGCCCGGTCGGCGAGCAGCTGCGGCAGGGTATGCCGCAGTACCTCCCAGACCGTGGCGTTCGCCCCCGTGGCGGCGGCGGTGCGCGCCGCGTCCGCCAGTCGCAGCGGCTTCACCGCGCCGTCCCCCGCCAACTGCCCGAGGTCCGCGCCCAGCCGGGCCGCGTCGAGCTGCCCGCGCGCCGCCAGCGTCAGCAGCGCGTCCACGGCCGCGAGCCGGTCCTCCGCATGCCGCGCGCCGAGCCCGTACGCCACGCACAGGTGCACCGAGTCGCCCGCCTCGCCACCGGACTCGGCGAGCCGGGGCAGGACGGCGGCGACGCCCCGGGTGTCCTCCACGGCCGCGCCGGACAGCTCCCACAGCATCCGCACCGCCACCAGCTCGCGCCGCTCGGGGAGCAGGGCCAGCCAGTGCGGGCGTATGCCGTCGTTCCAGTGGTGGCAGTACCGGGCGGCGGCGACGGCGCCGGCCGGCCTGCCCAGGGGGCGGAACTCGGCGGGGAAGTCCTCCCGCAGCTCCGGCAGCTCGCCGGCGTCGACCAGGAGGCGTGGCCCGGCGACGCGCCTGCGGAACTCCGGGAGGGCGGATCCGTCCGAGGCCAGCCACCGGGCGAGCCGCTCGCCCTCCGCGGTGCCGAGAGCCGCCGCGCGCCCGGCCGCCGCCGCGGCCGCCGCCCGGTCCGACCGCCGGACCCGCAGCAGCGCCTGCGCGAAGTCCGCCGCCGCGGGCCGCGCGCCGATGCGCCGGTAGGCGTCGAGCCGGTCCACGAGCTCGTCCGGCTCCAGCAGGCCCGTGCTCCACGTCGGCGTGGACAGCAGGAACGGCAGCGGTTCGGTGCGGATCCGGTACGCCACCTCCCACAGCCGTGCTCCGAAGGCCCGGCACAGGGCGCTGTGCACGCAGCCGTCGGTCGTGGTCCCCTGCTGGACCGCCGCGAGGAGGGTGCCCGTGCCCACCCGCCCCAGCAGGGTCGCCAGCAGCAGGTCGACGGCCTGCGCCGGGTCCAGGAGGCTGCGCGTGCGGGCGAAGTAGGTGTCCGGGCGGACGCCCTCCGGATGCCACCAGCGGCGGCCGGCCACCGGGGCGAGCGCCTCCAGGAGGCCGTCGCGACGGTCGTGGGCGTGCCGCACCAGCCCGTCCAGCGCGCGCTCGAACCCGGCGACGTCCGTGCCCGCCGCCAGCAGCGCGCTCACCTCCTCGGCGAGCTCCGCCGCCGACCGCGGTGCCGGTTCGAGGCGGAGCGGCCGCGGCGCCGGAGGCAGCACCTCCTCGTGGACCACGGGACCGGGGGCCACCGGGTCGATGCCGAGCACCCGGGCGGCCCGGACGCGGAGCGTGGGAATCAACTGTTCGGCAGCCGGCGCCAGTTGTGCCTGTACGTCCGCGGAGTCCGTCTTCGGCAGATGGCGTTCGACCAGCTTCAGCGCCCGCTCCTGCACCTCGGGATCCGGGTGCCCGAAGGCCTCGGCGGCGGCCGGCAGCAGCTCCGCGGCGGCGGAAGGGTCCTTGGCGAGGACCTTGCCGAGCAGCACGAGCTGCGCGCGCACGAGCTTCTTCTCGGTGCGGAACAGCACCGCCGCCGACATGTCCGCGAGCTGCCGTCGCGTCAGCTCGCCCTCGAGCGCGCAGGACGCCAGCACCGACTGGGCGTGCGCGGCCACCGGTGAGACGGCGTCCGAGGCGAGTGCCAGCCAGTCGGCCGTCCGCTCCCGCTCCTCCGCGTCCGTGAGCTCCAGAGCTCTCAGCAGCTTCAGGAACGCCCGGTGATCGGCGGCCGATCCGCCCCTCAGCAGACGGGCCACGCAGGCTTCGACGACCACCTTCCGGTCGAGGTCGCCGGAGGCGGTGAGCTCGCTCAGCGCGCCGAACCAGCTGTGCGGACCCTCACCGGACAGCCACTCGAGCAGGCCGCCGATGTCGTCGGTCTCGAACATCGCGGCCACCAGCTCGGGAAGATGAGGTTCCTGACGAAGCCGGCCGACGACCGTCCCGTGGCTCTTCCCGGTGCCCGCGATGTGCGCCATCCAGCCCCGCACATAGGCATCGGTCGTCGGCACCGGACAGCCCGAGAGCCGCACCAGGCCCGCCATCAGCTCGTACGGCACCATCGAGGAATCCGGGCGTTGCGCGAGCCGGTGCGCCAGATCCGCGAGCCAGGCGCGGTCGCGGTCGCCGAGGATGTGCAGCAGCAGGGCCGGCGCCGCCTGCGACCAGCGCATGTCCGCGGCGGCGATCCATCCCGCCACGGCCGCCGCGCCGGTCTGGCACGCCACCCCGGCCGCGTACAGCGCCGGATGGGCGCGGCGGGACGACGCGTTCCACGGCGCCTTCCTCAGCTCCTTGCGCAGCGCCTTCAACTCGGGGAAGAGAGCGCGCCGCTCGGCGTCCGTCAGCTCGTCGAGCAGGCTCACCACCTCCGGCGTCCGGCCCGCCCGCACCGCCTCCAGCAGCGCACTCATCGCACGCCCCCGCCGACCCGAGCCGTGTCCCGCTCCGCCGCGGCGCCCCGCCGCACCATCCGTACCGCCAGCGCGTGCTTGCACGGCCCGCGCCCGCCCCGGTACTTCGCCCACCACAGGCAGGTGCAGCTGAGCACCCCCGCCCGGTCGCGCACCCGGTGCACGTGCCCGTCCTCCGCCGTCACCGTGGCGAGGGCGCCGTCGAGGGTGACCGCTCCGGCGGCCACCAGCGCCCGGGCCGAGCGCAGTCTGGGGTTGTGGCGCTCCACCCGCTCGGCCTCGTAGGGCAGTTCGCGGTGGAAGTAGGCGGCCTCCGCGGTGTCGTACCCGACGCGGCCCGACGTGCCCAGGCGGACCAGGGCGGCCCGGACCCGCTCTGGCGTGAGGCCCGACGCGGCGGCGAGGTCGGCGACGTCGACGCGGGGCTCCCACGCCAGGAGCACCGAGACCAGCTCCGCGTCCTCGGCGGCCTCGTCGCCGGCGAGCGCGTCGAGGACGCCGCCCTCCCCGGAGAACCCGCGTGCGGCGTCCGGCGACAGCGTGAGCGTGAGCCGCATGCCGGGCAGGACGACCTCCCACGCGCCGGCGGTCGCGGCGGCGCCGGCAGTGACCGCGGGGCCGTACACCCGCAACGCGGTGGCGTGGCGCAGCACGCGCTGGAGCGCCACCAGCCGCTCCGGTCCGGGCAGGCACACCGCGCCCGGCACCGCCCGCGTGGTCGGCCGCAGCCCGCGGCCCGCGGGCACCACCCAGCGCGGGCCGGCCGACGCGCCCCGTCCTCCCCCGCGAGGCAGGGCGCGCAGGAAGCGGACGGCCTCCGGGGCCGTCAGCTCGGCCCGCAGGTCGAAGCCGGCGGCGATCACCTGGGCCTCCGCGAAGCCGCGCAGCCAGCGGTCGGGCAGCGGCACCTTCTTCTCCACGACCGGACCGTCCAGGGTGGTCACGGCCAGTTCCTCCGGCCCGACCCGCAGGTGCAGCGGATCGTCCGTGCCGATCCGGGAGAGCGCCTCACGCAGGGGGTTGTTGACGTCCACGTTCGTCGTGCCGTGCCCCACCTCGCCGCCGTCGAGGCCGGCCTCCAGGACGTCCAGGCGGGCGTAGACCCCGCCGCATCCCGAGAAGGACTCGAACCGCAGCCGGTCGCCGTTGCCCGTCACCACCGGATCGAGCGACGCCCGCAGCTGCGGCTGGTAGTACCGGGCGGCCGCCACGTCCGCCACCGCCAGCAGCCCCGCGGAGGCCACCTGAGGGGAAGTCAGGAAACCGGCGAAGAACCGGGGATGGTCCGTGGCGCCGGCCGGCGTCGCACCCCGTGAGGTCTCGAGTCCCAGCCGCCGCCCATCAGGCGCCGACTCCAGCACGGAGGGTCGGCGATAGGCCACGGCCTGCAAAGATCGCGTCATGGAAAAACCGTAGAGGCGACCACTGACAATCGCTCCGACCTGCTGGAACGCCCGGCCCGAGGCCGCGTCGCGCGATATGCGGCAGGGCCGCGCACCGGGGGATGACGCCGGTGCGCGGCCCTGCCGAAGAGCGTACGGGAGTCACTGACCGACCAGGCCCGGCTGCAACACCTTCGTGAACAGCACCGTGCCGTCCTGCTCGCGCAGCCGCACCGTCAGCTCCCCGCTGTCGCCGTCGATGTCGACCTCGCCGAAGAACTGGTAGCCGCCGGCCGGGGAGACGTTCGCCGTGGTCGGCGCCTTCACGAACACCCGCTCCGGGCCGAACGTGCCGTCGAGCGCGTTGGCGGGGAAGGCGCCCGCGTTCAGCGGACCGGAGACGAACTCCCAGAACGGCTCGAAGTCGGTGAAGGCCGCCCGCGACGG
Source organism: Streptomyces sp. NPDC020996 (assembly GCF_040641355.1). NCBI lineage: Bacteria > Bacillati > Actinomycetota > Actinomycetes > Kitasatosporales > Streptomycetaceae > Streptomyces > Streptomyces sp. NPDC020996. The sequence goes on along the minus strand of NZ_JBFADM010000035.1, from coordinate 70,092 downwards.
CTGGTAGTGCTGGGCGGAGGTGTGGTGCACGTCGGCCGTCAGCCACACCGTCCCGGTGATCCGCCGGTGCTTGATGTACCGCAGCAGTTCGGCGATCTGCAGCTCCCGCCCCAGCGGCGCGCCGGGGTCGCCCTGCGCGACGGCCTCGATGTTCGCCCTGCCCTCGGTGGTGTCCGGCACGACCAGGCCGAGCGGCATGTCGGCGGCGATCACCTTCCACACGGCACGCGAGCGCGACAGCTCCCGCTTGAGCCACTCCAGCTGTTCGGCGCCCAGGATGCCCTGCGGGTCCACGGTCTGGTCGTCGGGGGAGTTGGCGTTGCGGTAGGTCCGCATGTCCAGCACGAACACGTCGAGCAGCGGACCCTGCCGCAGCACCCGGTACACGCGGCCCTCCCGGGCGCCCGGCCGCAGCGTGGACAGCGGGAAGTACTCGCTGAACGCGCGCCGGGCCCGCGCCGCCAGCACGTCCACGCTCTTCTCCGTGTACCGGGTGTCGGTGGTCGCGATCACCTCGCCGGGGTACCAGTTGTTGCGGACCTCGTGGTCGTCCCACTGGATGACCGACGGGACCTGCGCGTTGAACCGCTTGAGGTTGTCGTCGAGCAGGTTGTAGCGGAAGTTGCCGCGGAACTCCGCCAGGGTCTCGGCGACCTTCGACTTCTCCTCGGTGGTGACGTTCCGCCAGGTGCTGCCGTCGGGCAGGGTGGCCGTCGCCGCGATGGGGCCGTCGGCGTAGACGTTGTCGCCGCTGCAGATGAAGAAGTCGGGGTCGAGCGCGGCCATCGCGCGGTAGATCGTGTAGCCGCCGAAGTCGGGGTTGATGCCCCAGCCCTGCCCGGCGAGGTCGCCCGACCACAGGAAGCGCACGCCGTCGCGGCGGTGGGCCGGCACCGTGCGGAAGGTGCCGGTCACCGGCTCGCCGGTGCGGCGCGGGTCGTCCGGGTCCGCCAGCAGCACGCGGTAGTGGATCTGCTCGCCGGAGGGCAGCCCGCGCAGCCGGGTGGTGCCGGTGAAGTCCGTGCCCTCGCCGAGCAGCGGGCCCTGCCACCGGCGCGGATTGCGGAACGACTCGGTCGCGGAGGTCTCGACGATCATGCGGGCGGGGCGGTCGGAGCGCACCCACACCAGCCCCGAGTCGGAGGTCACGTCGCCCGTCTGCACGCCCCAGCCCGCCCTGGGCCGGCCGGACAGGGCGAACGCCGGGGCCGCGCCGAGGGCGGTGGGCAGGGTCAGGGCCGCCGACGCGGCGAGGGAGCCGCGCAGGACGCTGCGGCGGCCGGGGAACGGACGGTGTGACATGGATGCGCCTCCAGGGACGAGATCCGGCCAGTGTGCGATGCCACAACTACTGGGGCGTCACGGCACACACGGAAACCACGGGTGAACAACCGGCCGTGGGAGCAAGGGAACCGGCCCCCGTCGCTCGATCGCGTCGGTACGCGGGTCCGGTCGCCCGTGCCGTTCCCGCACCGGTCGTCCCGCGGTCACCCTGAGGCCACGGCGCGGGCCAGCAGCGCCACGCCGGCCCGGATCCGCGCCGGTGACCGGTGCGCGTATCCCAGGACCAGCCGCACCTCTCCGTCCCCGGCGGGCCCGGTACGCGCCTGCGTGCAGTCCGCCGGCGGACGCACCGCCACACCGGCCGCCGACACGCGCCGCAGGAAGCGGTCCCGGGGGCCGTACCGCCGCGACAGGCGGGCGATGACGTGCGGCCCCGCCGCGATGCCGGCCGCCTCCGCGCCGGGGAAGTGCTCCTCCAGTGCGGCGACGAGCGGGTCCCGCCCTCACGGTAGGCGCGCCGGCAGCGGCGCAGCTGCCGGTCGTGGTGCCGCGCTCGACGAACCGGGCGAAGAGCGCCTGGGCGAGGGCGGGATGGCCGAGCTCCCTGGTCCGCTTGCGCTCAGGGGGCGCTGCTCGGCACCGTCGGCGCCTCCACGGTTCAGGGATGGGGGCGCACGGACGGCGCCGGCATCGCCCTGTCGGTGTGCGCACTCGCGGGCGAGGTCGGGTTCGCCCTGCTCGCCGTACCCGTGCTGCGGCCTCTCGGGCCCCGGCTGCTGTCCGCCACGGTGTGCGGCCGCGCGGCGGCCGAGGCCGCGGCGGCGGGCCTGGTCATGGACGGTACGGCGCGGCTGCGCCGGTCCGACGCCACCGAGACCGGCGCGCTGCTGTGGCAGGCCGCGGTCGTCACCGTCGTCGTGTTCGTGTGCTGGTCCATGGGCGTGCGGCGCCTCGGCGCCGAGCGCGCCACGCTGTTCTCCGGGCTGATTCCCGTCGCCGCCGCCCGCACCGCGCCGCTCGTCGCGACCGGATCCTACGGGGCCCCAGGCCGCGGGCAGCGCCCTGGCCGGCGCCGGAGCCGACGGCGGCTCCGGCGCGCCGACCGGGAGGCGGCGGGGCTCAGCGGCTGCCGTCGAGGATGACGCGGGCGACCAGCGCCGGGTCGTCGTTCATCGGGCAGTGCCCGCAACCGGGCAGCCGCACCAGCCGGGCCCGGGGGATGATCTGCTTCGCGCGCACCCCCTGACGGCGCGGCAGCAGCACGTCCCGGGTGCCCCACGCGACGGTGACGGGGAGTCCCGGCACGTCGTCGGCGAACCGGACGGCGGCGCCCGCCAGGAGGGTGGCGTCGAATCCGGTGGCCCCCGCCAGCGCGACCGTCTCGGCGACCACGGCCTCGGCCGGCCGCCGGGCCGGACGGGCGTAGATGGTGCTCGTGAGCATCGTCCGTCCGGCCGCCGAACGCGACAGACGCTCGACCAAGGGCAGGGGCAGCCGTCGCGAGATCCGCCGCATCGCGAGCAGCACCGCGAAGGCGTACCGCCGCTCGGCCTCCGACCAGAACCCGGCCGGGGACAGGGCGGTGACGGACCGTACGAGCCGTTCCCGGCCCAGTTCCAGTGCGAGCAGACCGCCCAGCGAGTTGCCCGCCACATGCGGCCGGTCCAGCTCCAGCGCCTCGCAGAACGCGGCGAACACGGCCGTCGTCGTGGGCAGGTCGTACGCGAGCCCGTCCGGCAGGCCCGGTGACGCGCCGAAGCCGGGCAGGTCTACGGCGATCACGTCCCGCTCGGCCGCGAGGATGTCCACCACCGGGTCCCAGGCCTGCCGGTGGTGGCCGATGCCGTGCAGCAGGAGCAGCGGTTCGCCGTTGCCCACGCGCGCGTAGGAGACGGTGACCGGCTGCGGACCGTGCGGGGAGGGGACCTTCAAGGAGACGGTGGCGGACATGGGGCTGCTCCTCGTGTGGGACTCGCTGTCTGGGCCGTGCTGGCAGGGCCGTGCTGTCCGGGCCCTGTTGTCCGGGCTCTGTTGTCCCGGTGGTGTCGGCGGACGCCGTGAGACAGCTTGTCAGCAATTGCTACCGACTGGTAGCCCCCGGTGGTGATGGTCCGGGTGACGGTCCGTCTGCTCCGTGGTCATTCTGCTCACGCCACGCGATTTCTTCTGGACACGGCCGGATGTGTCGCATGGGATGGACCGGTGACGACCGAGACCGACACCGACACCGATGTCTTCGAAGAGCACCGCCCGGTCCTGCTGGGGGTCGCCTACCGCATGCTCGGACGGGTGACCGACGCGGAGGACGTGGTCCAGGAGGCGTGGCTGCGCTGGTCCCGCGCCGACCGCGGCGAGGTGCGGGAACCCCGCGGCTACCTGGTGCGCGTCACCACCCGCCTCGCCATCGACCGGCTGCGCCAGGTCAAGGCGCGGGGCGAGACATACGTCGGACCGTGGCTGCCGGAGCCGTACGTCACCGACTTCGGGGACACCGTGCCCGACGCCGCCGAGCGGGCCGTGCTCGCCGACTCCGTGTCGCTGGCCCTCCTCGTCGTCCTGGAGTCCCTGTCGCCGCTGGAGCGTGCGGTGTTCGTCCTCCGAGAGGCCTTCGCCTACCCGTACGCGGAGATCGCGGCCATGCTCGACCGCGGCGAGGCGGCGGTGCGGCAGCTCGCCGGACGGGCCCGCAGGCACGTCGACGAGCGGCGGCCGCGCTACGAGGTCGACCCCGCCGAGCGCCGCGAGCTCACCGAACGCTTCCTCGCCGCCGCGGCCGAGGGCGACCTGGCGGGACTCATGTCGCTGCTCGCGCCGGACGTGCGGCTCGTCGGCGACAGCGGCGGCAAGGCCAAAGCGCCGCTGCGCGTGCTGGAGACGGCCGACCATGTGGGCCGCTTCCTCGTCGGCGCGGCACGCAAGGGCGTCCCCGACCTGTCCTACCGCCTCCTGGAGGTCAACGGCGGCCCCGCCGTCCTGCTGCTGTCCGCGGGCAGGCCCGACAGCGTGTTCCAGATCGACGTCCTCGACGGACGCGTCCAGGCGGTGTACGTCATCCGCAACCCCGACAAGCTGCGGGCGCTGGACACCGTCGGGCAGTAGCCGCAGCGACACCACGCCGAGAGCCTCCGTTCCACGACGGGGGCTCTCGGCGTCACCCGCGCGACGGAGGATTGGTCTTGACCAAGGGTGGGGGCCGTCCTATGGTCGCAGACAAGTGCAACAACCTTTAATAAACAAGGGCGCTTAAACGCCGCGGGGGGCCACGGCGGATGCGGAGGACAGGGTGGGGACCACGCAGCTGGAAACGGTGCCGGAACCGAAGTACTGGCACCTCAAGACCGTGCTGACCGAGGCACTGGACTCCGAGTTCTCCGTGGGGGAGATCCTGCCCAACGAGCGCGATCTGGCCGCCCGCTTCGGCGTCGCCCGCGCCACGCTCCGCCAGGCCCTCGAGCAGCTCGAACTGGAAGGCCGGCTGCAGCGCCGCCGCGGCGTGGGGACGACCGTCGCGCCGCCGCGCGTGGGCGTGGCCGTCGGCACCGGGCAGCACGCCTGGCCCGGCGCCCCCGGCGACGTCTGGCAGGCCGTCGACTGCGTGCTGGCGGTCCCGCCCGCGGCCGTCGCCGTCGCGCTGGGCACCGCGTCCGACGAGCCCGTGCACACGCTGCGGCGTACGCGCGTCTCGCACGGGCAGTCCGTCGCGGCGGAGCTGCTCCACATCCCGGCCGCGTCGGTGCCCGACCTGTCCGCCATAGACACCCCGTCCGGGCCCGCCCGCGCGCGTGCCGTGCTGCGCGAACTGCACCGGCTGGAGCTGGAGGGCCGCGACAGCTCGGTGGAACTCGGCTCCGCCCGGGCGGAGGACGCCAAGGAACTGGACCGGCTGCCGGGGGCGCCCGTCCTCGTCGTCACCACCCGGTTCCTGTCCGGCGGCCGCAGCGCGGCGCTGTCCGTCGCCACCTACCGCGCGGACACCTGCCGGCTGACCTTCGGCGACTCCGGCGGTGTGGAGATCCACCAGAGCCCGGAGCGAGAGGCCTCCTGAAGACCCCTCAGCCGCGTCGCACCCCACAACCCGGGAGGGGCGCGACGCGGTTCAGCGCCGGGCGGTGACCGTGCCCTCCACCGCGAACAGCTGCTCCTCCACGTGGTCGAGGGCGAGCCGCAGCGCGCCCATCGCCACCGCCGCCTCGCCCAGCAGCGACAGGGTCACCTTCGGCGGGCGCAGGCAGTAACGCGCCAACTCGCCGCGCAGCGGCTCCAGTACACCGTCCAGGCCGGCCGCCCAGCCGCCGACGACGACGAGTTCCGGGTCGAGGGCCAGGACGAGCGCGGCCACGTCGTGCACGAGCCGCTGGATGAACCGGTCGACGGCCGCGCGGGCCCGCTGGTCACCCTCGCGGGCCCGTGCGAACACCCCGGCGACCGCCTGCTCGTCCAGCGGGTGCAGCGGCTCGTCCGTGGTGGACAGCAGCGTCTCCGGGGTCGCCTCCCGGCCGAGCAGGTGCAGCGCGCCGATCTCCCCGGCCGCGCCGCCGTACCCCCGGTGCAGCCGGCCGCCGATCAGCGAACCCGCCCCCGGGCTCAGTCCCGCCAGCACGAACACCACGTCGTCGGACTCGGTGGCGGCGCCCTTCCAGTGCTCGGCGACGGCCGCCGCGTTCGCGTCGTTCTCCACCAGCACCGGGCACTTGAAGGAACGGCTCAGCCGCTCGCCCAGCCGCAGCCCCGTCCACCCGGGCAGCGCCGTGCCCAGCCGTACGATCCCGCCGGCCTCGACGATGCCGGGCGTCGCGACCCCCACCGCCCGCAGCGAACCGCGCGGCACGCCGGCCCGGCGCAGCAGCTCGGCGACCGCCGTGCGCAGCCGCTCCAGGCGCTCGTCGGCCGGCGCGGTCTCCTCGACGTCCTTCGCCTGCGCCCCGATCACCCGGCCGTCCAGGTCGGCCAGCAGCGCGGCCACGCGGTGCGGACCGATCTCCAGCCCCAGCAGATGACCCGCCTCGGCCCGGAACCGGTACCTCCGGGCGGGCCGCCCCTGACGCCGGGCCGCGCCCTCGTCGGCGGCCTTCTCGACGACGTACCCCGCCTCGACGAGCCCCTCGACGACGCCCTCGACGGTGGGCCGGGACAGTCCGGTCACCCGGGTGATCTCCGTCAGCGTCGCGCAGTCCGCGGCACGCAGCGCGTGCAGCACCACCGCGGAGTTGATCCTCCGCAGCAGCGAGGGATCCCCGCCGGTCAGCTGCCCCAACGTCCGTCCTCCCAGCTCGTGCGCGTGTTGGGCGGATGGTACTCGGCACGCCGGGTCCCGGCGAGGCGCGCCCCCGCAGGCGACCGGGCGATCCGGGCGCCGGGCCCGCCCGCACCGGCCGGATCAGCCCGGCGCCACGAACCCCGACTCGTACGCGACGATGACGGCCTGCGTGCGGTCCCGCGCCCCCAGCTTCGCCAGCACGGCGCTCACATGCGACTTCACCGTCTCGGTCCCGACCACCAGCCGGGCGGCGATCTCCGCGTTCGACAGGCCACGGGTCATCAGCCGCAGCACCTCGGCCTCCCGCTCGGTCAGCCCGGCCCGGTCCAGCACGGCACGGGCCGCCCGGTTGCCGCCCGGGTCGCCGTGGTCCGCGGCCAGCCGCCGCACCGACGCCGGGAACAGCAGCGACTCGCCCTCGGCTACCAGCCGCACCGCGTGCACGATCTCGGCCGGCCGGGCCCGCTTCAGCAGGAACCCGTCGGCGCCGGCTCGCAGCGCCTCGTAGACGTACTCGTCGTTCTCGAACGTCGTCACCACCAGGATCTTCGGCGGCGCGTCGACGGTCCGCAGCACCGCGCGCGTGGCCTCGATGCCGTCCAGGAGCGGCATCCGCACGTCCATGGCGACCACGTCCGGGCGCAGTCGCCGCACCAGCGGGATCACCGCCGCCCCGTCGGCGGCCTCCGGCGGTACGTCTCCGGCACGGTGGCGGACCTCCTGCCGGACAAGGCGGGCCAGGTGGTGCTGCACGAGACGTGGGACGGGGCGCTGGGGCCGTGGAGCGGACTGGCGGTGACCGCGCTGTGGGCGTCGGCCGCGCTGCTGGCCGGAGCGGGGCGGCTGAACCGCCGGGACGCCTGACCCCGGGCCGTGCTCGACGGTGGCCGCCTGTGACGGTGGCCGCCGCGTGTGAGGGGGGCCGCGGGTGACGCCCCGCCAATTGTCAGTGGCGGGGGGTTTACTGGACGCCATGGACATCGCGCGGTGCCTCGCCACGATCGACGTGCTGTGCGTCCGGGACTTCCCCGCGGCGCACGGCAGGACCGACGTGGGCAGCGGGGGACCCGGCTACCTCATGGCCGAGTTACTGACCAGCGACGACTTCTGGGAGGACGACGGGACGCGGTGGGAGGAGACGCGGACCCAGTACGAAGCCGACAGGGACGGTCTGACCGAGCGGCTGACCGAGCGCTGGGGACCGCCGCACGCCGTCAGCCTGGCGAGCATCTTCCTGCGGTCCCAGGACGGGCAGGACCCGGCCGAACCCTGGGCCACCCTGAGCGCCCACGTGCCGGACGTACACCTGTGGAAGATACCCGGCACCGGCCGATGGCTCGCCCTCGGCGTGTCCCAGTGGGACAAGGAGCTGCCGTTCCAGCTGCTCGCGGTCGTCACGCCGGCCGACCCGCCGTGACGACCGGTCAGGAGCCTTCCGCCGCCACCCGCAGCCGTGCGAACTCCTGCGCCATCGTCTGCGCCGTCCAGTGCGCGTTCAGCCCGCTCGGATTCGGCAGCACCCACACCCGAGACTCGCCGATCACCCGCTCCTGCGGGCCCACTCGGGCCTTGCGGTCGTCGAACGCCGCCCGGTACGCGGTGACGCCGACCACCGCCAGCCACTGGGGCTTGTGACGGGCCACCTTCAGCGCCAGCCGCCGCCCGCCCTCGCGGTACTCCTCCGCGTCCAGCTCGTCGGCCCGCGCGGTCGCCCGCGCCACCACGTTCGTGATGCCGAACCCGTACGACAGCAACTCCCGCTGCTCCGACGGCTTCAGCTGCCGGGGTGTGAAACCCGACAGGTGCAGCACCGGCCAGAACCGGTTGCCGGGGCGGGCGAAGTGATGTCCCGTGGCCGCCGACATCAGACCGGGGTTGATGCCGCAGAACAGCACCTTGAGGCCGTCCGCGACCACGTCCGGTATGACGCGGTCGCGGGCGGCCTCGAGCTGTGCCGGGGTGAACCGGGTCAGAGGATCGCTCCCGGCGTGTAGCCCGCGGCCTGCGGACGCTGCTTGACGATCTCCTCGACGCGGCCGACGACCGCGGCGACCTGGCCGGCGGCGGCGCCGGTGAAGGACAGCTTGTCGGCCATCAGCGCGTCGAGCTGTTCACGGTCCAGCGGGATGCGCTCGTCGGCGGCGAGCTTGTCGAGCAGTTCGTTGCGCTCGGCGCCCTGCTCCCGCATCGCCAGCGCGGAGGCGACGGCGTTCTCCTTGATGGCCTCGTGCGCGACCTCCCGGCCGACGCCCGCGCGCACCGCGCCCATCAGCACCTTGGTGGTGGCGAGGAACGGCAGGTAGCGGTCCAGCTCACGGGCGACGACGGCGGGGAAGGCGCCGAACTCGTCGAGCACCGTCAGGAACGTCTCCAGCAGTCCGTCGAGGGCGAAGAACGCGTCCGGCAGCGCGACCCGGCGCACCACCGAGCAGGACACGTCGCCCTCGTTCCACTGGTCGCCGGCCAGCTCGCCGGTCATGGAGGCGTAGCCGCGCAGGATCACCATCAGGCCGTTCACGCGCTCGCAGGAGCGGGTGTTCATCTTGTGCGGCATCGCCGAGGAGCCGACCTGGCCCGGCTTGAAGCCCTCGGTCACCAGCTCGTGCCCGGCCATCAGCCGGATCGTCTTCGCCAGCGACGAGGGGGCGGCGGCCAGCTGCACCAGCGCGGTGACGACCTCGTAGTCCAGCGAGCGCGGGTAGACCTGGCCGACCGAGGTGAAGGCCTGCGAGAAGCCCAGGTGACCGGCGATCCGCTGCTCCAGCTCGGCGAGCTTCGCGACGTCCCCGCCCAGCAGGTCCAGCATGTCCTGCGCGGTGCCGACCGGGCCCTTGATGCCGCGCAGCGGGTACCGGGCCAGCAGCTCCTCCACCCGGCCGTACGCCACGAGCAGCTCGTCGGCGGCGGTCGCGAAACGCTTGCCGAGGGTGGTGGCCTGCGCGGCGACGTTGTGCGAGCGCCCGGCCATGACCAGCTCGCCGTACTCGCCGGCCAGCTTGCCCAGGCGGGCGAGGACGGCCACCGTGCGGTCGCGCATCAGCTCCAGGGACAGCCGGATCTGGAGCTGCTCGACGTTCTCGGTGAGGTCGCGGGAGGTCATGCCCTTGTGCACGTGCTCGTGCCCGGCGAGGTCGTTGAACTCCTCGATGCGCGCCTTCACGTCGTGCCGCGTGACCTTCTCGCGCTCGGCGATGGAGGCCAGGTCGACGGTGTCCAGGACGCGCTCGTAGTCGGCGATCGCCGCGTCCGGCACCTCGATCCCGAGGTCCTTCTGGGCCCGCAGCACGGCGAGCCAGAGCTGCCGCTCCAGCTTCACCTTCTGCTCGGGGGACCAGAGCGTGGCGAGCTCGGCGGAGGCGTAGCGTCCGGCGAGGACGTTGGGGATGCGGGGCTTGGCGGGAGCGGAAGTCACGTGTCCAGAGTTTACCCGGCGTCCAGAGCGTCCCCGGACCGTCCATACAGTCCAGAGAGCGCAGGTCGGACCGCGTCCTACCTGCGCTTCTCGGTGGGTCTGTGAGACGAGTGTGAGACGGCCGCCCGTTAGGACTCGGCGACCGTCTCCGACTCGCCGGCCAGCACGATGCGCCGGACCTGTTGGCGCGTGTAGCCGGTCGCCTCGCAGATGTCCTTCTGTGCGACTCCGTCAACGTCCGCCTGCCGGATGGCGACGGCCAGCTCCTGCCGGAGGATCTCGGCCCGCTGCTCGGCGTCCCTGAATCGCTGCGCCATCTGCGCCAGTGATCGCTTATCCATGACACATAGTGTTCCATCCGTAATCATGGAACCTGATGTTACGCAGATTGGTTGCGTTGTCCAGCGTCAGAGTGCTTGACGATGGAACACCATGTTCCCTAGAGTGGAGTTGTTGGCAGGGAGACCCGCCGACAACGCAAGCGGCCCCCGCCGGTGTTGGAGCACCGAACGAGGGCCTGACGGAATCCACCCGACTACACCGGGAGACCCGCTGTGACGCATCCTTCCATCCGTCGCGAGCGTCGCGCCACACGCCGCGTACTTCGCGCCACCCTCCGCCAGCGCTCGGCCGCGACCCGCCTCGTCGCCTCGGTCCGCCGCCGCCCCCGCTCCCTCGCCACCGTGGCCATCGCCGCCGGCGTCGACCGCGAGGCCGCGGCCGGCGTCGCCAACGGCCTCCGCTCCGTCGCGAAGCGCCTCGACGTCCAGCCCGCCGAGACCGCCCGCACCCGCCGCACGGTGGCCGGCGGCCGCGCCCACCAGACCCGCACGGTCGCGCACTACACCCGCGCGCAGGTCGCCCGCCTCGTCGCCGCCTACCGGCCCCGCAAGCCGGAGTACCGCGCCGCCGTCGCCCTGATCGCCGCGTTCGCCACCGCCGCCTGAGCCGAGGGACAGACACCATGACCAACCGCACCCACGCCCGCGTCCCGGCCCTCGACCTCACCCCGGCCGGCCACCTGCCCCACCTCGTCGACTCCGCCCGCGAGCACACCGAGCCGGAAGTCGACTTCGCCCAGCTCGTCGCCGCCCTGCCCGCCGTCGTCGACCGGGCCATGCGGAAGACCCTCCCCGCCCAGTACACGCCGCAGGTCGCCGCGCAGATCGCCGCCGGAATGATCAGCCGACTCGCCGCCCCCGACGAGCCGCTCACCCCCGAGCAGTCCACCCTCGTCCTCGACGACGGGCTCGGCGCCCGCACCACGGCCCCCGTCGAGACCGAACTGCGGGACATCGACAGCGACCGCGACCCGGACCTCGTCCACACGCCGTTCCTCGCCGCTCAGGTCGTCGTCAGCGAGTACCGCCCGCAGGCCTACGGCCGGACCACCCGCGTGTGGCTGAGCCACGGCAAGCACACGGGCGAACTGTCCCCGGCCGAGGCCCGCCAGGCGCTGGAAGCCCTGCGCGCCTTCCTGCCCCGCCTGGAGGCCGTCGTCGCGCTCGCCGAGCAGGAAGCGGCCGGCGACTTCGACGGCGACCCGGAGATCGCGCGTCTCGACCGTGAGGCCGAGGACCGCCGTATCCGCGCCATCACCGAGGGCCGTGCCGGAGGTGCCCGGTGACCATCCGCCGCCCTGCGGCCGAGCAGGCCCCCACCACGGTGGGGGCCCTGCCCGGGCCCTCCGACCTCGACGTCGCGATCAGCGTTGCCCGCCAGCTCCTTGACAGCGACCAGGTCTTGTCCCTGCGCGAGGCGCTGCGCCTGCTGCTGCGCGCCCTGGACGCCGAGCCGCGCACGGTCCGCGAGGACGCCCGCCCGCCCGCCTGCCGATGCTCGGCCGCGCATCCCGACGACCCGACGCCGTGCGGCGGCCCGGTCGCCGTCACCATCCTCGACGCCCACAACGGCGGCGCGGACGGCTGCGAGCACCACGGCGCCCGCCTGCTGGCCTCCCTCGACGGCGGCCGCGTCTACCCGCTGCCCGACGCCCCCGGCGAGGCCGCGATCCGCGTCTTCAAGGCCGCCGCCAGCATCCGCCCGTTCCCGTGGATCAACGCCCCCCGCACCCGCCCCGAGCAGCTCGCCCACGACGAGAACCGCCACGGGGGTGAGGGCCAGTGAGCACCGCGCCCCGCACCGTCACCCTGCCGACCGCCGACCACGGCCCGGTCACCCTGCCCGAACCGTCCTGGTGCGCCGGCCACACCCACCACGACCCCGACACCCTGCGCGCCGACCTGATCCACGCCGGGCACAGCATCGAGTGCGCCCACCTCGGCCGCACCCTGCTCGTCGCCCAGCTCGTCCAGTCGCCGCACGCCACCACCAGCGCCCCGCGCCTCGGCGGGCCGACGCCGGGCGTCTCCGTGTGGCCGCTCGGCCTGACCCTCGACCCCGTCAGCCTGTACGGCCTGGCGGCCGGCCTCGACGCGTTCGCCGACCGGCTGCGCGGCCTGGCCGACGACCTGGCCGCAGTCCTCGCCGGGGGTGAGGGCCGGTGACCGCCCGCGCCTACATCCCGCGCCCGACCGAGCACGCCGCCATCCGTGCGGCATCCCGGTCGGCCCGGCGCCTCCCGCCCGTTCCCGCGCTGATGGCCGCGCTGATCGTCGCGAACGACCGCCGCGACCGTGAGGGCGTGTGCCTGGCCGCACACCGGGTTGTTCACGCGAGCGGCGAGGGGGTGCCGCAGTGACCGACGAGGAGCGCGCGGAGCTGTCCCGGAAGGTCGCCGAAGCGAACCGGCGCAGCGAGACCCGGCCACGCTGACCGGCTGCCCGATCCGCCCGTCCCCGGACGGGCGGTGAGGGGAACCGCGCCAGCGACTTCCACCACCCGACCACCGAACCGAGAGGAACCCGTCATGGGCTTCATCGCCGACAAGACCGCCGAACTCCGCGCCGCCGTCCAGGCCGGCGACAGCACCCGCGCCGCCCAGGTCATCACCGAGACCGTCCTGGAGTCCGGCCAGAGCTTCGAGGCCACCGTCGCCGAGATGACCGACACCGACCGCCAGCAGCAGCGCTCGGCCTGACGCCTGCCTCTCCCGCCCGCTCCGGACGCGCCGGACGCCGTTCCGGACGGGCGGGAGTGCGGGGCGCCGCCAGCCCGCTTCCACACCCCGACTTCCATCTGGAGTCCACCGATGAACCTCGCCACCCTGCCCCGTGCTGCGGCCCCGGCCGCGCCCGTTCCAGGAGCGCCGACCGCCGTTTCGGACACGGCGGTGGACGTTCCGGACGCGCCCGACTCCGCTCCGGCCACGGACGACCCGGCACCGTCCGAGAACGCCAAGCGCTCCGACCGCGCCCTGGCCGCCGTCGCCTACGTCGGCGGTGCGATCCTCGCCGGCATCGGCTTCACCGGGTCCTACAAGACCCTGCGAGACCTCGCCTTCGACCGCGGGTTCGGGGACTTCTCCTACGCCTTCCCGATCGGTCTGGACGCCGGAATCGTCGTCCTGTACGCCCTGGACCTCGTCATGGTCCGCCGTAACACTCCGTGGCCGATGCTGCGGACGGTGGCGCACCTGCTGACCGTGGCCACGATCGTGTTCAACGCGGCGGCTGCGCCTGGTCCGATGACCGCGGATCCGGTCGGGACCGGTATGCACGCCGTCATTCCGCTGATGTTCGTCGCCACCGTGGAGGCCGCCCGCCGCCTCGTTGTCAGGGCGTCTGACATCGAGGCGGGGCGTGACAGTCAGGGCATCCCCGCGGCCCGCTGGGCGCTGGCTCCCGCCGCCACAGCGGCCCTGTGGCGGCGCATGAAGCTGTGGGACAGGTCTTCCTACCAGGAGACCGTGCAGATCGAGCAGGAGCGGACCGTGTACGCGGCGATGCTCCAGCGCAAGTACGGGCGCGGCTGGCGCCGGCGGGCCCAAGCGGACGAGCTGCTGCCCCTGACAATGGCCCGCTACGGCCTGACAGTCGACGAAGCGCTCGCCCTGCCCCGCCAGGCGAAGGAAGCCGAGCAGCTGCGCGCCGAGGAGAACGAGCGCCTGCAGCTTGAGGCCGAGGCGCGCGCCGAGCAGCGCGCCGCGGAGCGCCACAAGGCCAGCATCCGCACGAAGAGTGACATCCGTGCGGCTGAGATCGCGGCGCAGGCCGAGGAGAACGCCGCCGTGGCGCACGCTCAGGCGACCGTCACGGAGGCGCAGGCCGCCGCTGAGGCGCAGGCGCGGATCGCTCAGGAAGCCGCTCAGGCGATCGAGTCGGCGGACGCCGCCGAAGCCCGCCGCCGCGCTGCCGAAGCCGAGGAGGCTGCCGCCGAAGCGCGGGCCCGCGCCGCCGAAACGGAGCAGCGCGCCGCCGAAGTCGAGCGCGCCGCCGCCGCAGCGCGAGCCCACACTGCCGAGATCAACCGCCGCTTCGCCGCCGCCGAGGCGGAGCAGGCCCAGGCCGAAGCCGACGCCGCCGAAGCGAAGAAGCGTGCTGCCGAAGCGCGGGCCGCCGCCGCCGAAATCGAGCTGCGCGCGGTCGAGGCCGAGGACGCCGCCCGCCTCTCGCCGAAGGAGCGCACCGTCCGCAAGGTCGCCCGCCTCGCCCTTACCCGGCACGCCGGGCAGGTCGACCAGCTCCCGCTCGAAGCCATCGCCGAAACGTTCGCGGTCTCCCTGTCGACCGCCTCCGAGTACCGCAAGGAAGCTGGCGCGCTCATCGCCGGCGGCTACCGCATCCACTGACCAGAGAGAGGGGGCCGCCGTGTACGGCGCCCGCCGCACCACCCTGATTGACCGGATCGCCAGGCTCACCGAGGGCATAGCCCGCACCGGTCGCCTGTTCGCCCGGCTCGCCGCCGCCCGGACCGACTGGTCCCCGACCGGCCTGTACGCCGCCGCCGCCACGGCCCGGTTCATGGCCGCCCACGAACTCATCGACCGGGCCGAGGCCCAGGTCGACGACGACCCCGACACGGACCTGGTCCAGGTCCGCACCCCGCTGTGGTTCGGCTCCACCACCCTCCACGAGGAGAACTAACGATGACGACTCCCGCCAACGGCCAGACGCCCTACAACTGGGCCGACGACAAGGGCTTCACCCCGGGCGGCCCCCGCCAGAGCCAGCAGCAGGCCGGGCCGCGCGTGCAGAAGCAGCGCAACATCAACGTCAACTTCGGCGGCAACGACGGCGGTGGCCGCGGTAGCGGCGGCGACAGCGCTGGTCAGGCCGCTGCCGCCGGGCCCAGCAACCACAAGGGCGACGGGATGGTCAGCGCCATCGAGCGGATCGAGTTCCGCGGGGCGAAGGACATCATGGACTGCGCCAAGGCCGTCAACCGCCTCGGCCGGGAACTGCACTTCATCCTCGCCATGCGCGCCGAGGAGATCCAAGCCGTCCTCTCCACGCACAAAGGCACCTGGTACACCTTCGGCGCCCAGTCCCGCATCCGGGCCCGCCTGGTCGCCATGCACCTGAAGGTCAGCGCCGAGGCCGCAAAGGCACTCGGAGTCGGCGCGCTGAAGATGGCGCACGCCTTCGACCGGCACTTCGTCAAGCCCGAGCAGGAAGCCAAGCGGAAGAAGAACGGCCAGAAGGGCCGCCGCGAGTTCAACATGGGGGACGTGTGATGAGCCGCGCGACGACGACCACCAGCGGCAACAAGCAGCAGGTCAACACCACCACGGACATCGTTCCCGTCGCCGTCGGCAAGGGCGGCCTGGCCGGGCAGGTCGTCAGCCACCTGGTGGGGAAGGCCGTTCCGTATGCCGCCCCGTGGGCCGGCGCCTACACCCTGCCGCCGCTCGCCGGGTTCGCCACGAACGCGATGTGGGGAGACACCGCCCTCCATGCCGGGCTGGCATCCGCCGGCCTCGGTGTGAGCGGGGCCGCCCTCGCTGCGGTGACCTGGCAGGTAGCGGGCGGCAGCAACAAGTTCCGCCGCTTCCGCCGCGCGCAGGCCACCGCGTCCGTCGCGGCCGGCATGGGCTGGCTGACCTGCGCCACCGCCGCCGGACCGTTCGGCCGCCCGATGCTCGACCTGTGGCTGCTGGGCGGCGGGGTGTTCGCCGCCTCCTGGAACATCCGGCAGGTCATGCGCAACGCCCACGACGAGACCGAGCAGGTCGAGGCGAAGGGCGGCCTTGCCAAGCTTGCCGAGGCCATCGGCCTGGAGAAGCTCAAGGTCAAGGCCGCGAAGGGCAACGACAAGGGCATGGTCCGGGCGTCCATCGAGACGACCGGTGGGCAGACCATCGACGAGGTGCAGGCCGCGCTGCCGAAGCTGGCCGCGGGCATGCACGTCCCGCCGTCCGGGGTCACCGTGACCAAGGACCCGGACAACGCCGCGCAGGGCGTCCTGAACATCCGCGTCGCTGACCTGCTCAAGGACGGTGTGGCGTTCATCCCGCCCATCCGTCTGGGCATGCTGCCGAACGAGCCGATCCCGCTGGGCCTGTACGCGGACGGCGAGGACTTCATCATCAACCCGTTCGACGCGGACATCCTCCAGCACCTGCTGGTCATGGGCGTGACCGGCGCCGGAAAGTCCGAGTTCGCCCGCGGCCTGCTCGCCCACTTCATGACCCGCCGCAAGGTGTCCGTGATGCTCATCGACTGCTCCAAGGGTCGGCAGTCCGTCGGCCACATCAAGCACGGCCTGGACGTGTTCATCAGCGACATGCGGGAGGCGAAGGGGCTGCTCAAGGCGCTGCCCGCCGCCATCAAGGCCCGCGGTGACGTCCTCGCCGACGAGGGCTTGGACCAGTGGACGCCGAAGTCCAGCCTGAACGCGGTCGTGGTGTGGGCCGAAGAGGCCGCCGACCTGGCCGACTTCGACGAGCTGGACAACATCGCCCGGGCCGCCCGGTCGGTGGGGATCTGGCTGGTCATCAGCCTCCAGCGTGCGACCTGGACGAACGTGTCCACCGACGTGCGCGCCAACCTCCAGGCCTCCGCCTGCTTCGGTGTCGACGAGGCCTCGGACGCCGGGTTCTGCCTGCCGGACAGCGTCACCGACGCCGGCGCCGTCCCGGCCTGGGGATCCAGCCGCCCGGGCTACGCCTTCGCCACCGGCATGGGCATTGACCAGGACCGATGGACGATGGAGTGGCGGTCCGGCCTCACCGACCGCCGGGAGCTGGCCGACCTGGTCACCGCCGGTACGTCGTACCGGGACCCGCTGGACGACACCACCGCCAACGCGCTGGGCCTGGTGTACGCCAACCGCAAGCACCGCGGCACGAACCGTGTGAACACCGACGTCAGCGAGCTCCCGCCGATCGCCCAGCCCCGCCGGGAACTGCCCGAGGCGGGCCCCGTCGCCGAACTCACCGCAGAGCAGGAAGAGGTCATGGCCGTGGAGATCGAGGACGCGTACAGCGAGGTCATGGGGATGATCCCGGACGACCCGGAGCCTGACGCCCCCTACGCCCACCTCGGTCTGGACGACGCCATGCCCGAGGACGCGGACGTCGAGATGGAGTTCGCGCAGCGGGAGAAGCTGCCCACCGATCAGGCCCGCCGCCTGCTCGACGAGCAGCTGCACCGGTGGGCGGAGGGCAACCAGCTCACGTTCTCCCCCGGGGACCTGGCGCCGGTCTTCGTTGCGGCCGGCCGCACCCGCCAGTGGGCGCAGGGCGAACTGCCCCGGCTGGTCGACGAGGGCGTCCTCCGCAAGGACGGGCACGGCCAGTACACCATCGTCCGCTCGCCGCTGGTGCCCGCATAGCAGTGACCCTCTGTGACGGTCTGACTGTCACGGCCCGGCCTGACTCCTGACTGTCAGGCCGGGCGGGGGCCTAAAGGAAAGACACCTGACTTCGGCCTGACAACGGGTCTGACACCCGCTCTGACTGTCAGACCCACCCCCTCCTGACAATCACGCAACGTAGCGAAATCCGCGAGGAGTGACCCACTGTGAATCCCCTGCCCGACCCGCAGCAGCCCACCGACGAGACGGCCGGGCAGACCGCAGGCGGAAGCCTGACCGACGCCGTTATCGAGGCCGCCGTCCGCGACACGATCCGACAGACCAACTTCCGCGACGACACCCCCGTGCCCGCCATCGGCCCGACCCCGCCCGTCCCGCAGGAAGGCCGACCGCCGATGAGCCAGCGCGCCACCGACGCCAGCGTGCTGATGCTGTCCGCCGGCGCCGCTTCCGTCCCCATCGGCGGCATGACGTCCCTCGTCGTCTACACCCTCGGCCACGCCGACCCGACCGCGCTCGCCATCGCCGCGGCCGCGCCCGCCGGCATCGCCGTCCCGATCCTCGCCCTCGCCCGCCTCGCCAGCCGTGCCCGGCAGGTGGTGGAAGCGGCACCGCCTGTCCACCACCACCACTACAACGGCAGCGTCGACCAGCGGACCGTCAACGCCACGGCCAAGGGCCTGGTCGTCAGGAACAACGGCGAGATCAACGACTGACCGGGAACTGGCCGCTCTGCCCCAACGGCTGACGGAATACCGAAGCCCCCGCACGGTCCCTGTGGCCGGCGGGGGCTTCGGCGTGTGTGGTCGCGTAGGTAGCCGCTGGCGTCAGAAAGAGATGTTGTCGGTGCTGCGGATGGCCAGAAGCCGCCCGGCCGTGGCTTCACGTTCGGCGGAGTCCAGGGACGACCACCAGGCGCGCGCCGCATTGAGAACATCTACTGCGAACTCATCGACCATGAGGATGAGCGCACGGCCGATTTGGTTACAGTGCAGGCGGAGGTTGAACTGCCCCGGCACACAGAAATGGAAGCGGTCGAGAGCATCGCTGGCTGGCTGCCTTGCGGTGTCCGTGGAGCCCTCGTGTAGGAGCACGCAGCGAAGGGCGTAGCAGTCGGTGCCGGAGAGAAAGACGCGTTCCTGCGCTCCCACGCCGATCTGGAACGTGTACTTGGGCTTGACGTGCTGGTCGAACCACGCCGCATACCGTCGGCCGGACCGCTCGGCTGGCATTACGATCTTGGCGCAGATGTCCGGCAGCGTCAGCGCCATGACCAGCACGGCATGCCAGTTCCTCTCTCGGATCGCCTGCTCAAGGCCGTCGAAGAAGCCTTCCAATTCAGTTCCCCTCCATCAATGCAGAGGCCCAAGAGCCTCCGCTCCTCGATGACAGGCCGCTTCCACGCGGCCGTCCGCTGAGCCCGCCCCGGCCCGACTACCGCGAACTTCTCCGCCAGGGCCGCTCGCCGCCGCCCGTCAGGCGCCTGTGTGCCGGGTCAGGCAGGTGAAGTACACAGTCCCCGCCCACTCGGAATCTTCCGCGAAGCTCAGCACAGCAGCCCGCGCCGGCACCTCACACGACGGCGCCTCCGTGGAGAACGAGCCCCCGCCCTGCGGGTCGTACGGCAGCAGGTCCGTGCACTGGTACGCGGGCGCGTTCGCAAGGAGGATCGCCTCCTTGACGCTGCCGCTGGCCGAGTTCGTGTAGACGAGGCAGTACGACGTGCCCGGGTCGCCTCCGGTTACCGGGGCTTGGATGACCCGCACTTGTTCGAGCTGCGGCTGCGCGGCCACCGCCAACGACTCGCTCGGCGAGGGGCTCGTCGACGGGGTGAGGGACGGCACCTCAGCAGCCGGACTGCCCGAGGTCGGCGAGGGCGCCACAGCCGTTTCAGGCACAGGCGCCCCAGCCGGGCGCCGGGCGGCCGCGGGGGACCCGCCGCCTGCCAGAAGGCGCAGCACCCCCACCACGGCCAGGCCGCTGACCAGCGCGACCACCACGGCGATCCCGGACAGCATGAGCCAGGCTGGGCGCTGTACGGGAGCAGCTGCGGGCGGGCGGATGATCGGGATGTTCTCGAGCGTGTCGCCGTTGTGGAATCGGATCAGGTCTTCCTCATCAGGGCGCGGCGGACGCCGCGGTGTGTCAGTCAAGGTCCCCCCAGTGACGTGCATGGGAGGGGCAGTGTTGCGCGGTACGGCTCCGGCTGCGGCGAAGTGATCGAACTGGTACCAAACGGGTGTGAGCTATGCCTTGCCCCCCGCGGCACCGAAAAGCAGCTCGGGTCCGATGAAATCGCTCTACACCAGGCTCGGCCACCCATCGCCACAGAGACATCACCACCGCCCCCACAAGGTTTCACCCCTACCGCGCCGACTGCCCAACCAGCACACTGGCCCGATGCCACACAACCTCTCCAAGGGCACCCCTACAGGTCAGCCGGAGCCGCAGGCCTTCAAGGGCTACGTCGCGACCGTGACTCTCTACGCAGACCGGGCCGAGATCAAGCGAAAGTTCATGGGCAAGATGACGGGTGCCCGGGACTCTGTGATTCCCCTCCGTGACGTCATCAAGGTGCTGTCCAAGGAGCCCACGCGGTTGATGAACGGCTACGTGCAGCTCGCCACGGAGCAGGACCGCGGGCGCCTCGTCGTCGCCACCGCCGAGGCCGAGAAAGCGATCGCGAACAACTCCCGCACGGTCATGTTCACGTGGAACCAGCGCGAGACCTACGCCGCCTACCTGGCCGCAGTCACCGCCGGAATCCATGCGCAGGGCGGTACCCCCTTCGGATAGGGGAAAGCCCCACCTGTGGGGGGCGACGTCTCCGAATTACCCGTGAGGGCGTCAGGAAGAGGAGCCCTCACCCGTCGCCCGGTTGAGGCAGGGACACCCCTGCCGGGCGGCGAGAGCCGTGCCAAGCACGTGCCATCCGCACGAGAAACCCGCAGGCCACGCCTCACACGCTGCATCACCTATGCGGTTACAGCGCAAGGGCGTTGCATGCTCAGGGTCACAACACGGATACACAGGGCTCACGGCGACCGCGCGCGACGCATGATGCCTTCCTGCACACCACGTCCTTGGGGGGACCATGTCTGACCTCACGCCACCGCCCATGCCTGACCACCTCCCGCCCGCACCGCCGGCACCGAAGAAGTCCCGCACGAACCTCGTCATCATCGCCTCGGCCGCCGCCGTCATCGCGGCCATCATCGGCACCGGAATCGTGGTCGTGCAGTCCAAAGACGACGGCAGCAAGCCGACCGCTGTCGCGAAGTCGAGCGCACCCGCAGTCGAGGCGGCGTCGGAACCGACACCGTCACCGTCGTACGACGAGGTGACCCCGGACAGTTTCACGATCGAGCTGAAGACGAAGTCACGGCACTGCTTCGGTTCGGCGGGCTGCAACCTGACGCTTGAGCCGCACCTGACGTACCTCGGCGACAGCGCCAGCATCGATCCCAGCGCGGTGTACGAGATCACCTACGAGATCCATGGTGACGAGTCCGGCCCGGTCATCGAGACGGCGGAGCTGTCGGATCAGACGAGCCTGAACTACACGCCCACGTTGCTCCAGACGGCATCGGCGGGGACGAAGGTCTCGGCGGAGATCACGGACGTGGCAGTGCAGGGCGATTGAGGTGCTGTAAGCCCACTGCCAGACCACCCCCGTAGCGTGGGGAGTTCGGCCCTCTGCACGGTCACCACGACCGGGCAGGGGGCCGTTCGCATGCCCTGTCAGTCGTCCAGCGGCTCAGCCGCATGCGCGGCCGCGATGGCGTCGATCCGCCGCGCCAGGTCGAAGTCAGCTTCCGTCAGCTTGTGACCGGCGTCGTGCGTCGTGATCGCGAACCGCACCTTCCCCCACCGCAGATCGATGTCCGCGTGATGGCCGATCAGCCGCTCGACGTCCGCAACGTGCACGATCATCGCCACCCCGCCGTGATACCGGATGCCGTAGCTGCGGCTGATCTCGTCGCCCTCACGCTTCCACCCGGGCACCGCCTCCAGCGCAGCCTGGATCTCGTCCTCGGTCAGCGGCACCGGTACCTCTGCCACGTCAGCTCCCCTCGGTCACGGGCGCCAGAACCTCGGCAAGGTCCCGGCCAACCGGAGCATCCTGCCACGGCCGCATAGCCCGCTGAAGGGTCACCAACTCCCTCCGCATACGCGCTGAGCGGGTCTCTACGGCGATATCAGCGACCGTGCGGGCAATCTCCAACGCCTGCTCCGGTTCGCCCGCTCCTGCCGCCGCTGTGGCGTGCCGCGCCAGGTACACGCCGCGGTCCCGGCGCGCGGTCTGCGGCACCACATCGAGGACCTGCGACCACAGCGCCACAGCTTCCGCGCCGAGACCGAGCCGCCCGTAGCAGGTGGCCCGCTGCACCTCCAGATAGCCGGGCGTCCGACGGCACGCGTTGCCCCACGGCAGGTCATCGTCCACACGCCCGAGCAGCCCGCCGGCCTCGTCGAGGAGCCGGTCCACCGACGTACGGTCCCGGGTCAGGCTCGCACCGTGCGCCTGCTGCTGCATCGCCATCACCCGAACCTTCGGCGCCAGCCGGTCCGAGTCCTCAAGGGCCGCCCCGCACAGGTCGATGACCGCGGGCCCGTCGCCGAGATCCGTCCGCACCTGCGCCTGGTTCACCAGCGAGTAGCCGATCAGGTGCGGGTCCCGCGACCGCATCGCTATCTCCTGCGTGACGCCACGCCAGAAGTGCGCGCCGTCCAGGTCGCCGGCGTCCTGGTACAGCCAGCCGACGAGCGCCGCGTAGGCCGCCCCGACCCGCAGCAGGCCGCGCCTCGTCTCGCCCTTCGCCGAGCGGACCAGCTTGTCGATGAGCTGGTACTGAGCCGACACCGTGCCGATCAGGTCGTGCGGGCCGAGGAACATGTCCGCCCGGTAATGACCCTCCAGCTGCTGCTGGAAGTAGTCGATGAGGGCAGGGTCGACGTGCTGCGGCGCCACGGGGCCGGCGACGAGCGCGGCGGCGGTGACGGACACGAACGCACGGCGCTTCACATCGGCCTCCTCGTGGTGCTCGGGGCGGATCCAGCCGGGCGGGGTGGTGAATCCGAGGTCTTCGGGCCAGCGGCCGAGCGCGTCGTGCAGGACGATCGCGGTCTCTTCCGACGGCCAGCCCGGCCGCTCGCCTTCCCAGCGGCGCCAGGTGCGGGCGGACACGGTGAACTGGCGGTCGTCGAGGAGCTGCTGGCCGTGCTCGGTCAGCTTGGCCGCGGCCTGCTCGGCGGTGCGCCAGCCGACCCGCAGGCGCGCGGCTCTCAAGGCGTCGTTGCGGCCCATGCGTCCAGTCTGGAGTGTCATCGCGCCCGTCCCCGGCCATGGCCGCAACGTGGCCACCGATGGCCACGCCACGGCCTAGTTGCGTCCGACCTTGCACACTCATCATCGCGGTGTGACTACGGGACGTGCACGTACAGCGACAGAAGACGTGACAGCGGAGCGGGAGCAGCGGCCGCCAGACGTGGACGTGATGCGCTCCGTGGTGCGCCGTCTGCTCGCCGAGAACGCCGACCCGCTGGCCGCCGGCGAGCTGGAGACGGTGACGCTGCAGCTGCGCGGGCACATCAACCTGATGATCCCCGAGGTGCAGGCCATCACGGATCGCCTGCCGAAGGAGCACATCCCGCGGTATTGCGCGCTCGCCTGTCTCGGCGAGGCCCGCCGCAAGGTGCGGCTGCCGGTCCCGGAGGCGCCGCATGCCAGCGCGGCGCACGCCCGCCGTCTGGCCCGCGTGGTCGCCGCGCTGTGCGACCACTTCGAGGCGCTCGGCGGTGAGGGCCAGTGACCGCCCTGGTGCGCGTGTGCCGCGCCTGCGACGAGCCGGTCGAGGATCCGGACGACGCCGTCTATGTCGGCCACACGATGGCCAACTCGGGCCCGGGGTGGCCCATCTGGGCGCACCGCGCGCACGTGGGGCTGCTCAGGCCGGGCGCGGGCGCCGTGCGCGTCCTGGCCCGCGTCCCCGGCCGCCTCTGACAGACTCCCGCCCGTCCCCGTACCCCCGTGAGTTCTTGGGGGCGGGCGGGGCACAGCGCGGCCCCGGTCGGATCCTCTGTCCCGACCGGGGCCGCTCCATGCGAGGGAAGCGGGCTGGCCCGCTACCGACCGCGCGGCGGCTGCAGCGCCGCCTCGATGGAACCCCGCGACCGGACCGCCTTGCGCAGCTCGTCCACCAGGAAGGCCGAGTAGCGGCCGCTGTCACCCGCGCGGATCTCCAACACGACCTTCACCTCCTGCTGCCGAGCAGACGCCGAGGCAGGCGCCGACGAGCGGTGGGGGGTGTTCAGCATCGACGCCCACGGCGCCGCCGCCTTCCGCCTGCTGTCCGCGTTCGACCACACCCGCGACCCCGCCGGCAGATCCAGCAGCTCCGGCCCCTGCTCGCCCACCCACGTCAGCCGGGAGCGGATCCCGCCCGACGCGGCCGCGCCGACGATGCCGCCCGCAGCCTTCTTCCCGAACGCGGCCTCGATCTGCTTCTCCATGGCCTTGGCCAGCTTGTCCATGGACTTGCGGAGCTTCTCCTGCGAGTGCTCCAGCTTCTTGACCTGCTTCGTCTGCTCCTTGATCGCCTGCCCGTACACGGCGTCCGCGGTCGTCTTCCCCGCGCTGCCGGCGGCCTTCTCGATCTGCCCCTGCATCTGGTTGATCGTCTGCACCTCGGACGCAGACGCCTGCAGCAGCGCGCCGGCCGTCTCCAGGCCGCCGCCGTCGATGCCTGCTTCGGCCACCTGCTGGATGATCGTCTTGCTGAAGCCCTTGGCCTTGAGCTGCTTCAACGCCGAGGCGAAGGCGACAACCTTGTCCCTGCTGGCGACCATGCCGGACTTGATCGACGACAGGGTGACCGGGCCCTCACCCGACGCGCCCTTGGTGATGTTCGCCGAGGAGATCAGGTTGCCCTTCACCGACCCGGCAAGCTGCGCCGCGGCGTCCTTCAGGCTGTTGAGCTTGTCCTTCGCCTTCTCCAGGCTCTTGGTGACCGTGTTGAGCTGCTTCTCGTACTTCAGCAGCTGCTTGCCCGTCGCGTCGAGCTGCTTCAGCAGCTTCGACTCGGTGCTGCCGTGGGTGGCCTTCATGATGATGCCGCGCCACTGATTCAGGGCGTTGACCAGCGCGCCGATGCTGTCCGGCTTCGCGAGCGACGACCCGAACTCGCTGCGCTGGTAGCCCGCGTACTGGCCGAAGTGGGAGACGGTCAGGTCGCCCATGGCGTCGTGCCGGGCCTGCTGCTCGGCCTTGGCCTGCTTGGAGACCTTGCCGCCCTTCGCCAGGCGGGCGACGGGCAGGCGGCCGGCGTTGAGCGCGTCCATGAACTTCACGCCGTACTTGCGGACCGCGGCGGCCTTGATCACGTACTCGGTGTTGGACACCATCGACTCGGCGCCGGACGCGAACGTGGCGTAGATGCTGTCGCTGGTGCCCGAGCCGGGGCCCTGCACGTAGCCGCCGGCGTCGAAGTGCTGCACTGGCCCGCCGCCAGCCCGCCGCAGCAGACCACCGCTGGCGGAGAGGGGGACCTGCTTGTTGCCGTACGAGCCGCCGATCTTTACGGTCTTCACGTAGGTGGTGGCAGTCTTGCCGTTCAGGGCGTTGAGGGCGGCGGCGATGTTGTGGATGGCGCTGAGGGCGCCGCCGGTCGCGCTGACCTTGACCTTGCCGTTGGGCAGGTGGGTGACCTTGTAGCCGACGGCCTCAAGGATCGACTCCGCGGCCTTCGACAGGGTCTTGATCGTGACGCTCTTCGAGCCCGGCGTCCGCTTCACCGCCGCGTTGAACTCCTCAAGGCCGCGCTGAGCGTCCTCCTTGCGCATCTGCAGGCGCAGCTCCTTACCCGTCGGGATCTTCAACACCGACTTCGCGAACGCCTCGGCCTGCTCCGAGGTGAGCCCCATCTGCTTCGCGTACCTGACCAGGCTCCCGCGACCCCGCGAGTAGATCTCGTTGACCCGCTCCCACGGCTTGTGCGCGTCCAGCGCCTTCGACGTGGCATCGTCCGTCTTGGCCGCGAGATCGGACAGCGCCGTCGCCGCGGCCTGCGCCTTCGGGCTGTTCACGTCCAGCTCGCCGTTCACCATCTTCAGCGAGCCGGCGTTCTCCCGCGCGGCCTTCGCCGCCGCGTCGATGCTCGCCTCGAAGCCGATCATCCCGCCGAGCGCAGCCCGGTTGACGTCGTTGAGAGCGATGATGCTCTGCCTCAGCCCATCGGCCGTCTGCTTCTGCGCGTTGAGCTTGGCCTGCGTGGACAGCGCCGCCTGCCCGAACAGGCCCTGGCTCTCCGCGGTGAGCTTCGCTTCCAGCGCCTGGTCCGCCAGCGCGGACTTGTAGTCGTCAAGCTGGCTCGTCACCTCCTTGGCGGTGTAGCCCTGCTTCTTCAGGGACTTGATCGTGTCCTCAAGGGCCTGCTTCGCAAGGTCGGCCTTGCCTCCCTTCACCAGGCTGGCGAGGGATTTGTCGATGCTGTCGAAGTCCTCCTTCGCCTTCTTCACCGGCGTGGAGTCCATGCCGACCAGCGACGTGAGGAACTGCTGCGTCTTGTCGAGGTTGGACGGGCGAGCCAGCGTGCGCAGGCTGTCACCAAGCCCGCTCAGGTCCTTGCCGAAAACGCGGGCCGCCTCGCCCGTCACCTTCCCGGTGTCACCGAGCTTGGCCATCGCCGTCGTCATCCGGTCGATGTCCGGCGGCGCCTTCTTCCCGATGTCCGACAGCCGCGACAGGGCGATCACCAGCAGGCCGATCCCCGTCCCGACCAGCGCGACCTTCGCGCTACGCGACAACGTCCCAAAAGCCGCCGACAAGCTGGCCAGCGGACCCGACGCGCCGGCCGCCGCCGTCCGCATCGCACCGATCGCCGTCGCCACACTCGACAGACCGCCCAAGGCCGCCATACCGGCCGCGGCCAGCTTCACCGCCTTCAGCGCGACCGCGAACTGCAGGAACGTCGACAGCACCCCGGACGGGATCGCGTCGACCAGCTTCGCGATCGCGTTCACGAACGTCAGCATCGACAGGCCGGTGTCCGACGCGGCCGCCACCACATGCACCAGCGCTTCGGACAGGTGCAGCAGGGTTTCCCCGACCTGCGGACCGGCCTTGCGGACGTAGGCCATGAACTCGCCGAGCTTCCCGGAGCCCGCGCCGCCGGACATGGTGCGCATGAAATGCACCAGCGCGTCGTTCGCCTTCGACAGGGCGCCCGTCGCGAACGTCGCGAACGAGTCCATGAACTTCGAGAACCCGCCCGACTGCACACCGCCCGCCAGGATCGTCATGAACCGATCCAGCTCCGCCGACGCACCCTTCACCGCCGGCGTCAACTTCGGCAGCAGCGCACCCACGACAGCCAGGCCCTTCGTGAACACGGGCATCGTGTCCCCGGCCAGGGACTTCGACCACTGCTTGTACTGGTCCTTCAGCACGCTGAGGGCGGCAGCCGCCCGACGGGTAGCCGGATCCATACCCTGCACCTGCTCCAGGTACAGGGCTTCCGCCTGCGACGCCTCCTTGCTGGCAGCACCGTGCTTCTTCACCGCATCCGAGTACTTCTGCTGCGCGTCGGAGGCGTTCTTCACCGCCACCAACTGGCCCGCGATCGCCAGCCCGAACGCGCCCACCGCCGCACCCGCCGCGCCCACGTTCGCCACAATCGGGACCGCAGCAGCAGCGATCGGGATCAGCGCCGGAGACAGCATCAGCGCCGCCTTCCGCAGCCCGTCCACGCCCCGGCCGGCATCGTTCGTCGCCACCGTCAGGCGGCCGTTGCTGCCGCGCAGGCCGCCCATAGTGGTGGTGAGGCGGCGCATGCTGCCGTCGAGGTCGTCCGTGTCCGATCGCAACTGCCGAGTGCGGTCGCCGAGCCCGTCGAGCCGGTTGTGCGCCGTCTGCGTCCGAACGTTGAAGGAGCGCAGGCCGTTCGACGCGAGCGTCGTGGACGCGGCCAGATCCCCCATGGACGCGGCAGCCGCCGCAGCCCGGCCGCGGAGAGTCCGCAGCGCACGCGAGGCGTCCTGGGCCTGCTGCTGCAAGCTGTTGAGGGCGGCGGCCGCCGCCGTGGCGCGCGTGGTGAGCGAGGTGAGGGCGGTGCCGGAGCGTTGGGCGTCGTCGCGGAGATCCCGCATCGAGCGGGCCGCCGCAGTGATCTGCGCAGCGTCCCCGTCGAACCGGGCCGTGAGCCGCACATCAGACGCCGCCCGCAGCTCAGCGAGCGCGCGCGAGGTGTCCTGCGTCGAGTCCTTCAACTCCCGCAGCGAGACCGACGCAACCGCCGCCCTCCGCGCAAACCCATCCAAGCCCCGGCCAGCATCCCGCGCCGAATCCCGCAGACGGTTCATCGACTGACTCAGCGACGCCAGCCCAGCCGCCGTCTGATTCGCTACCCGGACGCGGATCTCAATGTCGTTACCCACGCTCGCCCCCCACCCCGTCGGCGAGCAGCCGCGCCAGCTCGGCATCCTCGGCCGGCGACCACCGGAAGGGCGGCATGCCCAGCATCTCCAGCAGCGCCACGTACTCCGGCCCGGTCCACTCATAGGCGTCGATATCGACGCCGCACGCCTCGATCAGCGCGGCCACGATGCGCAGCACCAGGTCATGGCCGAGATTCCCGGCCGCGACCTGCCGCCGCGCCTCGGCAACGTCCTCGTCGGAGAGCCCGATGATCGTCAGCGTGAGACCGGCGCCCTCGCCCTCCACGAGCGTGAGGGTCGTGCTCGGCTTGGACCGCTCACGGCGGCGGCCCCGGCTCACCGGCCGGCCCCCTGCTCCCCGCCCGCCGAACGGCCGGACAGCGACACAAACGCGCCCACCGGGTCGTGGCCGACCAGCCGCATCCGCAACTGCGCCACCTCGCCCCGGAAGTCAGGCGCCTGCCGCCACCGCCGAACCGTGCTGGGGTCCACGCCCAGGGCGCGGCCCGCGATTGTCGAGCTTGCGCCAAAGGCGACCATGGCAGCGGCCCGTTCCCTGGCCGACTTCCTACGAGACAGGGGCAGATCGAGGGGCGCAGCATCGTGCACAGTCACATCATCCATGTGCAGATTTTACGGCGCAACCTGCGCAAACGACGGAAGATGTCTCGCATTTGGCCGTGCAGACCGGAACCCTTCCTGCATATCACCATGCAGCACCGGAAAATCTGCACACCGCCATACGTTGTCCGGACACGACAAAGGGCCCCCGGACCATGCCGAGAGCCCCTCGCCTACCGGGACGTCACAGACCGATACCCCGCATCGGGTTGTCACGCCACCGGTCCACCGGCCGGATGTACTCCAACACCTGCGGACTGTTCTTCGACCAGCGACCATGCGTCGCGATGAACGACACCGGATGACCCGCCTTCGCCGCCTCCGTCGGCCCGCCGGCCCGCAACCCGTGCGCGGTGAACGCGTCCGCACCGTCCAGACCCGCACGCCGCGCCAGGACCCGCACCCGCTCATTCACCGCAGCACCAGACAGACCGCCCGGCTGCACCTGATCCCACCGGTTCACCCGGCGCAGCAACGGCCCGTCAGTCACCCCAAGCTCGGCGAGCGCCGCCAGCCACGCCCGAGTCACCCGCACCGGGTCGGTATCCGGGTGCACGCCGTGCGGAATCTGCACCGTCGTCCCGCGCGCCTCCTGGTCCGTCTTCGACATCCGCACCGTCACCGTCAACCCATCGTCACCGAACACCAGGTCGCCGATGCGGAGCGCCGCAAGCTCCGACCGGCGGGCCATCATCGCGAACCCGAGGACCAACAGCGCACGGTCCCGCCGCCCGGCGAGCGTGCTCGGGTCGGCGGCCGTGACCATCGCGCGCAGCGGATCCAAGGTCACCGGCGGCGCCTGCCGCTTGCCCTGCCCGCCCTCGGCCCGCTGCCTGCGGTACGCCTTGAGGACCCGCAACGCGGCCTCGGTGTCCGGCTGGCCCTTGTGCCCGCTGACCCGGTGAGCGGTACGGACCGCGGCGATGGCTTGCTCGATACTCGACGGGGCCAACCCGAGGTCGCACAGGTGGTTGACGTACTCGGCGAGCGTCGCGGGCCCGGCGGGCAGGCAGCGGACGCGATGGTCGGCACACCAGGCGGTGAACCTGTCGAGCTGACGCCCGTAGGCCCGGGCGGTGTTGGGCGGCACAGACTGCCGGATACGTTCCCGGGCGCCGGCGGACAGCTCAAGGTCCGCGGACAACTCGAGGTCGGACACCCCGGCCGGTACCACTTCGCCGCTCATGCCCGCACCGCCCGCGATCCGATGCCCCAGTCGGCCCACGCCTCGTACGAGGCGAAGCTGAACACCCACACGTCCTCGGACCGGTACGGCCAGCGCGCCACGATTCCGGTCTGCGCCAGATGAAGCACAGTGCGGGAGGCGTCGGTGTGCCCGATCTCAAGAGGTGCCCAGGAGTGCCAGGCGCTCAGTGGCTCGCTGAACTCGCTGCGGCCGTCAGTCCAGGGCATCGGCGCCTCGGGGGACCAGGACAGCAGGCCGTCGCCGTCATGGCTGAGTCCCTCGTAGACCTCAGCGGAGAACTCCGGAGGCAGACCCCTGGTCAGCTTCCCCAGGTTGCCCGCGCGGTCCCGGTCGCGGCCGGGCGTGGCGTCGACGGGGACACGGACTTTGCGGACCGCTCCGGAGGCAACGAGTGCGTCGACCCTGGCAAGGGCTGCGACTTGTCCATCACTCCACCCGCTGTACGGCTGGGCGATGGCGTCGACGTAGGGGCGAGCGTTTCGATCAGCGATGAGGTCGCGGTACGAGGCGAGGATCCTGCGGCCGTCATCGGTCTGGCGCAGCTTGCCCGCGAACTGTTCCGCGCTGTGCGCGTGGATGGTGGCTCCCATGCCCCAAGTCTAGCCCTCGATAACCTTCCTTATCGTCGGTCAGAAGGAGTGGATTCCGCAGACCCGCCAGCACCCTTCTGCAACAGCGCCGCAGTCCCGACCACCCGCAACGCGTGCACCCAACACGCCCCGAAACGCCGAACGTCCGGCCCACCCCACAGGGAAGACCGGACGCCACCCACCGACAAGCCACTCAACGACGCAGCCGCACCACCGCCTGAAACGCATCCGCCAACCGCGGATGCCGCGACTGCTCCACGGCCGACACCCCCGACAGCACCGGCGCCTCCAACGCAGCCGCCCGCGCCGTCCACTCCAGCCCCGACGCCAACGGATGGAACCGCCCCGCACGAGCCTCCACCACCCGCCACAACACCCACGCCCCCAGCGCGGCCGCGTCCAACTCCTCGAACATCCGGCCCTTCACCTTGACCCGGAACCGGTTCAACGACGTTCGGTCCCCACCCGACTCACCCCCGCGCACATCCAGCCCCACACCGGCCAGAGCATCCGCCTGAGCCTGCACCACCGCGTTGTACGCCTCACCCGCCGCCAAGACGCCCACAAGGGCCTCCTGCGCCCGCTCCAGCGCCTCGACGATCCCCCGCTCCCGCTCCGCCAGCGCCACGCCCGCCGCCTCGATCTCGCCGGCCGCAGCCTTCTCCAGCTCCGGCCGCGACGACCGCCGCCGCTCCTCCGCGACCTGCTCCTCGAACGCCTGCCGCAACTCCCGCGCGTTCGCTGCCAACTGCGCAGCCAGACGCGACGCCTCACCGTGCTCCAGCGCCGCCACATCGCTGTACGGCGACAACTCCAACTTCCGCGCCGCCTGAACCCGGGACTCCTCCGCCTCCGCGGCCCGCACCTCAGCCTGCCGCACCTGCTCCTCGCTGACCTTCACCATGACCGTCACTCCTTGATCTCAACTACCAGCAACCAGACGAACAGAGGTACGCCCAGGACTTCTCCACTACTGGGGTGGGCACTCGCGCCCACCCATCGGCGCCCCGCTACGAGGCCGCCGCCCGCCGCCGCAGAACCTCACGCTCACGACGAGTCATTCCGCCCCACACCCCCCACAACTCCGGCCGCCCCAACGCATACGACGCACACTCCGCCAGACACGGACACCCCGCACACAACCCACGCGCCACCTCCGGCCGCACCCCCTGCGCGAAGTACGCGTCAGGATCCGCCCGACACCGCAACACCTCCCGCGCCTCAACCACAAACGCAGGAATCCCCAGCTCAACCGGCCGCGCCCCCGCCGCATGATGCCGCCCGCTCACCCACGCGACCCCTGCTCCAGCCACCACGACAACAGCATCAACCCCAACCCCGCCGCCGCGAACCCCGCAATCGGCGACCACAACGCAGCCGACGTCACCAGACACCCCACGCCTGCGGTGTCCATCACGCCGGACCGCACCTCAGCCCACGCCGCAGCTGCCTTCCGCAACCGCCCCACACGAACCACCCCTTCCAACCGGCCAACCAACCAACCCGACGCCATCCCAACAAACAGGCCGCAGATGCGAGGAGCCGAGCCGCTAACGCCTCGCATCTGCCAGCCTGACTCTCTCAGTCGAGAGCGCCCGGCCGCCGCCCGAGACGGCCGAGGGTGCGGTCGTCCTGGCGCGGCTGGCGGCTGCTCGCGCCCGTGGGGACGTGCGGCTGTGGCGCCAGCCGCGGACGGCTTCCACGGTCCACGCGGCGGCGGCCGCGGCCTGCAGGGCGATGATGGTCAGGGTCATTGCGGTTCTCCTTCGGGTTGCCGGCCGCTCGGGTTGGCGGCCGGGAGCTGGTGGTCGTCGTCCGGCTGCTCGTCGTCCTGGCGGTGCTCGGCCTCAGCGAGGCGGCGCAGCTTGTTCGCGTGCCGGGCGGCGAGGCCGCGCCGGCGTGCGGCGCCCAGTTCGTCACGGCGCTGCTTCGCCGCCTGGACCTTGGCGCGGGCCGCTGCGATGCGGGCCGCTACCTGCTGCTCGACGTGGCTCGTCGGCTCGGTCACGATGCCTCCCGGCTCAACGCGGGGGTGCGGCCGTACCGGCAGATGCCGTGACCGTGCGCCGGGTCGGCGTCGTTGAGGCGGCGGATCAGCTCGCCGCAGTACGCGTCCCACGCCTGCGAGGTGCGCAGCCACTGCTCGGTGGCGGTGCTGGCCGGCGTGCGCTCCCGCTCGGCGGCCTCCAATGCAGCGGTGAGGTCACGGCTGGTGTACAGGCGCCATCCGCCGTCGGGGGTGGGGTCCTTGGCGGGCTCGGGTCGGTAGCCGCGTTCCCAGCCGATCAGGGGCGTGGCGAGGGGCTTGACGAGGTTCTCCCAGGCGCAGCCGCCGCACATGGTGTCGGCGGGGCGGACGAACTGGCAGAGGGCGGTGACGAGGTCGGCGAGGGCGCGGAGTCGGGGGTCGGCTGCGACGGCGCGTTCGTATCCGGTCTTCATGGTGTCCTCCGGTGGTTGTGACTCTCCGTGGTGTCGGAACTTTGGGTGTCGGAAACGGAACTTCCGACAGGGGTTCGCGAGGCGACCTGCGGCTTCGCGCGATCCGCGATTCTCATCTAGAGAGATTTGTCTAGTGATGTCTGTTTTTAGGGCGGGGGGCTGTCGGAAAGTTCGTTCCGACACTTCCGACGTTCCGACAGCACGCCCCGTAATCACGACCGCTCCGGAGCAACCGAGCCAGCAGCCAGCAGGCCGCCCTGCAACGGCACCAGCCAGCCCTGTTCGGCGCCGTACTGGAGCGCGGCCGTCCACAGCGAGCCGTCCTCGCCGGACGCCCGGTACTTCTCGCGGTCCGTCTTCGCTACGCACGCCCGGCTGACGTCGCGCGCCGGGATCTCGCCGGCGTGGCGTGTGAGGTACCGATGGGCGCGCTTGGCCACGTTCACGACGGACGGATGCACGCCGTGTACGACCTCGTACACCGCTGCCTGAGATTCCACAGCCGTCAGGACGGCCTCGGCACGGCGCGCGTCCAACTCGGCCTGCGTGCGCCGCTTCGCGGCTTCCTGCACGCGGTCGCGGACGCTCCGCGAGGTCTGCCACATCACCCTGGCCATGTCCCAGTCCTCGTCCGTGACGGCGGTCCGGCCGTGCAGGAGAGCGAGGAGCGCAGCGCACTTCAGCCGCCACAGCGGCTCGTGCGTGTCGAGAGGGGCCTCAGCGCCGCGCCCGAACGAGATCGCGAGCGCGAGTTCGTCGAGCTCCTCGGTGACGTGCTTGGGCACCGGAATGGTCAGGTTGCGGAGGTAGGCCACCCACGTGGTGACGGGGGTCTCGGATCCGTCTCGGGTGGTGACGGTGACGGGCCCCGTAGTCGCCGGCCGCTCCTTCGGAGTGTCGGGGCCGAGGGTGGCGTGTGCCCAAGCGAGGCGCTGGGGCAGGCCGATGGACCCCATCTCCAGCAACTTCGCCGCGGGTTCCTCTTGCACACCGAGCGACATCGACAGCGTGTAGGAGCCCTTGGGCAGGACCCGACGGCGCTCGACCTCGGCATTGGAAGTGCCCTGCCGCTCGCTCATCCATGCCTTGCACAGGACGCCGTTGAGGGTCGCGGCGGCGGACATCTGCGCCATCGCGTCGAGAACGCTGCCTTCGGTGGCGAGGGCGTAGCCGCGGGTCCTCGTCTGTACGAGAACCTTCTTCTTCCCGTCGCCGTCTTCGGGGTCGACGTCGAGGTCGAGGTAGGCGGCGATGACGCCCTGCCCGGTCGAGATGTCGATGTAGGCGAGGTTGATGTTGGGGAACGGAGTAAGTTCCTCGGCGGTGTTCTCGGCCTGGCCCTTGCCAGCGCCGGACGGGCCGAACAGTCCGCAGTACCAGCCGAGGGTTGCGGGCTGGTGGATGCCGCTGTCGACGCGGACGGTGGGGTCGGCCATGGCTGCGGTGCGGGCGAGGACGGCGTGAAGGACGGCGTCGGGGTTGGCGCGGCGCGCCTGGGCCATCTGCCGGATCTGGCTCATGGTGGGGGTGGTGTTCCAGAGGCTGTCCGGGAGCCGGTCCGCGGGGGCGTCGGGCGCCTCGTCGACGTCCGCCGGGGGTTCGTCCTGCGGGCCGTCCCACGGGTCGTCAACGAGCGCCGCACGCAGTTTTTCGGCGTCGCCGTTGTCTGTCAGGCACCGCCGCTTCACCTCCGCCAGGACGGACGCAGGCAGGCGCCCCGCGTGTCCGCGCGCGGCCTTGCCGGCGGCGGCGCGCATGATGTCGCGCGCGGCCTCCGAGGTGTTCCCGGCGTAGTGGAGGTGGGCGTACAGCGTGCCGACCGTGAGCTTCTGCCCGGACGGCTGCGCCCCGACGGGGAGGTCCGAGCGCTCGGACCAGTTGACGGCAACGTGGTCGTCGCAGAGCAGGCTGTAGGCGCTGCTCGGCCGGTCACCTCCGGCGGTAGGCCGAAGCCACTTCTGCCGACCGTCACTGTTCTGACCGACGTACGTGAAGCCGACGGGCTCCAAGACATCGCGGAACTCCAGCGTGTCCGCCAGGACGTCGAGGGGGCCGTCGCCACTGTGAAGCCCTGAAGGGCGCTCCCGCCGCGGGGGCGGGAGCGTGGCGCCGGTCCGCTGCGCCTTGCGCTCCTGCTTCTCGCGGGCCGCCTGCTGCAGCAATTCCCGCGCGGCGGGGGCAAGACGCGACACGAGCTCGGCGAGCTCGGCGAGCTCGAACACCTCGCCGGTGCCGGGGTGGAGACCGGTAGGCCGCTCCAGTCCCTCCTTGCGGTTGACCGTGCCGGGGATCTTCATGAGCCGGTCGAGGTTGCCGACTTCGCTGTCCCACGACCAGCCGTGCTGGTACGCCTGCGCGGCGAGGATCGCCTGCAGCCCGGTCGTCACTTCCTTGACCCGCGCCCGGTCCTCGTCGTTACGGATGACGTAGTTCGCGGCAAGCAACCACGCGGGGTTGTAGCCGCCGCCCGTGCGCGCCCACCCGGACGGGGAGGGCAACGGGGACTCGGCAACGACCTTCGCCACCGCGTCGGCGTTCGGCGGCGCGGGGAGGTCGTCGGGGCTGGGCTTGTGCCCGATGGTGCCGTAGTCGCCGTCTGCCCACAGGTGCGTGAGGCCATACGCCAGATCCTCGCCGCCGCGGCCCTTGGTCGGGTGCTCGCGGAGCGTCGTGGTCTGGGCGTAGATGCCCTTCGCCCCGCGCTGGTCCAGCTTCATGGCGTACTCGACGGCGGCCGCGATGCCAGCCTCGTCGGTGGTGAACCGTCGACCGGCCCATCCGTCGGCGTCCGAGCACACGCTGATCAAGCCGGGGCATCCGCTGTACAGGTGCGTCAGCCAGTCCCGCACGACCTGAGGGTCTGCGGTGAGTGGCTGCTGCTCGTCGTTCACTCGTCGCGCTCCGGGGGATGTGCCTGCGCTCCCGCCCGGCGGCGGGAGCAGCGGAAGTGAGGGAGGTTCAGCACGCTGGCGCGCCTCTGTGGGACGCCACACGCTCGATGGCCAGGTGCAGCAGGTGCAGCACGCCGTCCGCGTTGTGGGCCGCGCCGTTCTGGATGTGCGGCCGGCTGCCGTTCGCGGCCGAGCTGACCAGATGGACGGCCGCGCAGTGGGCGACCTGCTCGGCGATGCACACGGCGTCGTAGTCCAGGAGTACGCGGCCCTGCCCGGTGTCGATCTCGACGACTGTGCCGGGCTGGTACTGGGGCATGAACCCCTTGGGGTCGTCGGCCGAGCGGGGCTGTACGAAGCCGCGGTGGTCGACGCGGAGGCGCAGCCGGTAGCGCGTGTGCACGGCGGGCCCCTGCCTGGTGCCGTTGATCAGGCGAGGGCGGCCGTGGGCCGTGCGGGCGGTCATGAGCGGGCCTCGCGCTCACGGATCTGCTGCGGCAGGTTGAGCAGCGTCACGATGCGCCGGGCCTGCGCGTCACTGATCCCGTCCGGGTACAGGTCCGCCAAGGTCCGGTGGCTCCGCTTCGGCGCGGCGAGCGCCTCGAGGACCGCCGGCGCGGCAGGCCGCCGATTGTGCTGCACGTTGTAGCGGGGGCCCTCGTTCTGGATCGCCTTGCGCTCCGCGCTCTCAGCCGCGGCCCGGTTGTCGTACCACTCGACAACGCGCACGGCGACGTCCCGCCACCTCGGCTTGTTGCGGTGCTGCTCCCAGCGCTGTGCGGGGTCCTTGGTGATCCCGACGTACAGAAGGTCCTCGTCGGCGTCGAAGCACCGGTACAGCGCGGTGCGCTCGGCCTCGGCCTCGTCGTGGGATGTGGTCTGGTCGGGCGGTGTGCCCGTACGCTGGTTCATGAAGCTCCCTTCACGGCCGCGCACTATGGGATGGCAGTCCCGCGCGGCCGTCGGCTTGTTCGGTCGGATGTGGGCTTCTCAAGGCCCTGCTGCTGGCGCTGGTACCGCCGACAGCAGGGCCGTTCCGCGTGTCAGGCGGCCTCCAGGAGGGCGACGAGAGACGCGGTGATCACGACGTGCCGGGAGCCGAACGAAAGCGTTCGTACCGGCGCCTCGCCGCGCTTGATCAGCTCGTAGAGCTGCGACCTGCTGCAGCCGAGAGCGAGAGCTGCGCGGGGGACGTTGACCGTCGCGGGCCACTTCTTGACCTCGGCGAGCGTCGGCTGCTCGACCTTCTTCGTGGGCATCAGGCAACCGCCTGGGAGTTCAGGTAGCGCTCAACGTCGCTGCGCCGGTACCTCACTCGGCCGGCGCGCCCGGAGCTGAGCTTCGTGTACGGGATGCCGATCTTCAGGTATCGGTGGTTGGCCAGCGTCTGCAGGCTGAGCTTCGTGAGTGCCGAGGCCTCCCTCGGAGTCAGCCACTCGTCCTGCCGCTCGGTCCTGCAGTCAGCGGTGCTGGTCCTGGACACAGCCGCTCCTTGTCTTGATTTTCCATGCAAGACTTGCGATATCCCAGTAACTTCCGGGATAGTGCAGACGCTAGCTGACCGGTGGCCTCTGTCGCAACTATCCAGGCAACTTCTGGAAAACATCGACAGATGCGGGACTCTGAAGACAGGGTGAACTGAATGGGTGCTACGGCACGCACTGTGGCCGACAACGTCAGGCGGCTGCGCACCGCGCGGGGCATGAGCCTTCGCGCGCTATCGGCCGAGCTGGAGCAAGTTGGGCACCCGCTGAGCGCGGACGCCCTGAACAAGATCGAGAACGGCCGCACGCTCGCGCCGGGCGCGGAGGAGCCGAAGCAGGTACGGCGAGTGGATGTCGACGACCTTGCGGCGCTTGCGCAGGCCCTGCGTGTATCCCCGAAGTCCCTGCTGCTTCCGTGGACGGAAACCGCCAATACCCCGGTAGAGGTCACCGGTGCTGGCGCCGTCGACGCTCGGGCGGCCTGGGAGTGGGCTGAGGGGCAGAAGCCCTTGATGGTCCGGGATGAGGGTGACCGGTACGGCGAACTGCTGCGCTTCCGTGTCGACTCGACGCCCGCGTGGGCCCGAAGCCCGCTGGACGACCAGTACAACGAGATCCTGACCGCCTCCGTTGCGAAGCTGGCGAAGTTCGAGGGCAAGGGGCGCATGGAGATCGACCGGACTGGCATCTCCGTTTACGACACCGAGGGGCGACTTGTTGAGCGCACCGAGTGGGTCGTGAAACGGACCAAGGGTGGCGACGAGTAGGGGCCCAGTCGGCCGCTGCCTGAGAGGAGGGGTATGGCCGAGATCAAGAAGGTCACGCTGCAGAACGGCAAGACCCGTTACCGCACCGTGGTCGACGCCGGCCGCGACGAGAACGGCAAGCGGATCCAGATCACCATCACGAAGGACACCAAGAAGGAGGTCGTCGCCGAGCGCTCCCGGATCCAGCACCAGCGCTCCGCGGGGATCCTGATCCTCCCCAGCAAGATCACGGTGGGGGAGTGGCTTGACGAGTGGCTGGAGTTCAAACGGCGCGACGTCGAGGAGACGACGATCCGCACCTACCGACTCGCCTTGGTCCACGTGTACGACCGCATCGGGCACGTCCGCCTGCAGGAGCTCACCGAGGACCAGGTGAAGGACTGCATCGACGACATCGTGTCCAAGGGGCGCCGCAAGGGCGGCGAGGCCGGCACCCGGCTCGCAGTCTCCACCGCCGAGGGCGTTCTCACCCGCCTGAAGGAAGCCCTGAAGCGCGCGGTCGTCCGCAAGCTGATCGCGGAGAGCCCGGCGCAGTTCGTACGGGTCAGCCTCGCCGACAAGAAGGCCGACAAGCGCGATCGGCCCAAGGTCAAGCCGTGGACCGTGGCCGAGGTGCAGCGGTTCATCGCGGGCATCGAACGGGACCGCCTGTACGCCCCGCTGCTGCTGTCCCTCATGGGGCTGCGGCCGGCCGAGGTCGTCGGCCTGCGCTGGACGGACCTCGATCTGAAGCTGGCCACGCTCGAGATGGTCAACACCCGCACGATGATCGGCAACGTGCAGGTGCTGGAGAAGGACGCCAAGACAGCGGCCGGCGAACGGGTCCTCCCGCTGCCCGCCCCGGTGCTGGACGCGCTGAAGAAGTTCCGGGCGCGCCAGGCCCGCGAGAAGCTCGCCGCGGGCGAGGGCTACACGGACTCGGGGTATGTGGTCGTCGACGAGCTGGGCATCGTGAGGAACACGCGGCATCTACGCGAGCACGCGTACCGGCTCATGCGCGAGCTGGAGATGCGGCAGGTGCGGCTGTACGACGCGCGGCACTCGTGCTTGTCGTATCTCGCGGTGAACGGCGTCCCTGACGTGATCCTTGCCGCATGGGCCGGACACACGAACGCCAACTTCACGAAACGGAAATACGTCACGGTCGATGTTGAGGACATGCGGGCCGCGGCGAAGGCGTGGGACGCCTTCCATGGGGGAGATCAAAAAGCCCCTGTGTGAGAAATTGTGAGATGTGGCCCCTTGTGGACCATGAGAAAGCGCCTTTGACCAGGTGATACGTGATCGGCGGTAGAACAGTGTCCAGATTCTACTGGCGATTCGTGCAGGCCAGCGCCACGGGATTGTTCGGCGGAACCTACGAGACGCCCGTCACTCGCCGCCGTACCGCGCCTGCACCGGCCGCGCCTACAGCAGCGGACCCTCGTACGGCAGCAGTTCGGGGCGCTTGGGCGCGCGGCCGTCGCCCGAGGAACGGCCGGTGAGGCGGCGGCCGATCCACGGCAGCAGATGCCGGCGGGCGAACCGGACGTCCGCGATCCGCCGCGCGCCCCAGCCCGGCGGAGGCGTCGCCGGGATGGGCGTGTGCCACTCGGGGTCCTCGGCCGCGTGGCCGAGCGTCTGCCACACCGCCTCCGCGACCCGGCGGTGCCCCTCGGCCGTCAGGTGCAGCCGGTCGACGTCCCACAGCCGCGGGTCGGCGAGCGAGGGGGCGCCGTACAGGTCGACGACCAGCGCTCCGTGCCGCGCCGCCAGCTCGTCGACGCAGGCGAACAGCTGCTCCATGCGCGGCCGGAACCGCTCGAGCACCGGCCCCTGCCGTCCGGGGCTGCGCATCAGCACCAGCTGCTTGCAGGACGGGGCCAGCCGCTCCACGGCCTCGGTCAGCAGGTCCCGCACCCGCCCCATGTCGCACTTGGGCCGCAGGGTGTCGTTGAGCCCGCCCACCAGCGTGACCACGTCCGCCCCCATGGCCGCCGCCACCGGAACCTGCTCGTCGACGATCTGGCCGATCAGCTTGCCGCGCACCGCCAGGTTGGCGTACCGGAAGCCGGGTGTGCGCGCGGCCATCCGGGCGGCCAGGAGATCGGCCCAGCCCCGGTAGGAGCCGTCCGGGAGCAGGTCCGACATGCCCTCGGTGAAGGAGTCGCCTACGGCGACCAGGCTGGTGTAGATGGGGTTCGTCTGCATGGCGACAGCGATGGTATCCCGACTCCATACCCGCCGGTCGGTCGGTCCCGGCGGGCGCTCACGCCGGCTGTCCGAACAGCTGCCGCAGCACGTCCTCCATGGTCACCAGGCCGGACAGCCGGCCGTCGGCGCCGAGCACCGCGGCCAGGTGCGTACGGCTGCCCCGCATCGCGGTGAGCACGTCGTCCAGCGGCGTGCCCTCCCGCACCCGCGCGATGGGCCGCATGTCGCCCACCTGGAACGGCACCTCGCGCGGGGAGGCGTCGAGGGCGTCCTTCACGTGCAGGTAGCCGACGATCCGGCGGGAGCCGTCCACCACCGGGAAGCGCGAGAAGCCGGACTTCGCGGACAGCCGCTCCAGTTCCTCCGGCGTCACGCCCACGCGCGCGTAGACGACGCGTTCCAGCGGGAGCACGACGTCCCGCACCGGGCGGCGGCCCAGTTCCAGCGCGTCGTGCAGCCGCTCCCGGGCCCGCTCGTCGATAAGGCCCGCCTCACCGGCGTCCTTGACGATCTGGGCCAGCTCGGAGTCCGAGAACGTCGCGGTGACCTCGTTCTTCGCCTCGACCCGCAGCAGCTTCAGCAGGGCGTTGGCGAAGGCGTTCACCGTGAAGATCACCGGGCGCAGCGCCCGGGACAGCGTGACCAGCGGCGGGCCGAGCAGCAGCGCGCTGCGCACCGGCTCGGCGAGCGCGATGTTCTTCGGCACCATCTCGCCGAGCAGCATGTGCAGATACGTCGCCAACGTCAGCGCGATGACGAAGGACACCGCGTGCCCGGCGCCCGCCGGCACGCCCGACGCGTGGAACACCGGTTCCAGCAGGTGCGCGATCGCCGGTTCCGCGACCACGCCCAGGACCAGTGTGCACAGGGTGATGCCGAGCTGGGCGGCGGCCAGCAGCGCCGACACGTGCTGCAGACCCCACAGCACGCTCCGGGCCCGCCGGTCGCCCTCCTCGGCGTACGGCTCGATCTGCGAACGCCGCACCGAGATCAGCGCGAACTCGGCGCCGACGAAGAAGGCGTTGACGACCAGGGTCGCCAGACCGATCAGCAGCTGCACAGCGGTCATCGCTCGTCCTCCTGCTCGCGCTCGTCGTCGAGCGGCGCGTGCAGCAGCACCCGCGCGGCCCGGTGCCCGGACGCGTCCGTCACGTCCAGGTGCCACCCGGTGACCTCCACGCGGTCACCGACGGCCGGGATGCGGCCCAGCTCCGTCGCCACGAGACCGGCCAGCGTCTCGTACGGTCCCTCGGGCGCTTTCAGGCCGACGCGCGCCAGCTGGTCCACGCGCGCCGAGCCGTCGGCCGAGTACAGCGCCCGGCCCTCGTCGTCGCTGCCCGCCGGGGCCAGGTCGGGCGTCTCGTGCGGGTCGTGCTCGTCCCGCACCTCGCCGACGACCTCCTCGACGATGTCCTCCAGCGTGGCCACGCCCGCGGTGCCGCCGTACTCGTCGATGACCACGGCCATCGTGCGCCTGCCGGACAGCCGGTCGAGGAGCCGGTCGACGGTGAGCGTCTCCGGCACCAGCAGCGGCTCGCGCATCAGCTCCGAGACGGGCACGCGTGCCCGGCGCTCGGCGGGCACCGCCAGCACGTCCTTGATGTGCGCCGTGCCCACGACCGAGTCGAGGCTGTCGCGGTAGACCGGGAACCGGGACAGGCCCGTCGCCCGTGTCGCGTTCGCCACGTCCTCGCAGGTCGCCTGGGTGTCGAGGGCGACGACCTGCACGCGGGGCGTCATCACGTTCTCCGCGGTGAGGTCGGCGAGGTTCAGGGTGCGCACGAACAGCTCGGCGGTGTCGGCCTCCAGCGCCCCCTCCCTCGCGGAGTGCCGGGCGAGCGCCGCGAGCTCCTGCGGTCCGCGGGCGGCGGCCAGCTCCTCGGTCGGCTCCACGCCCAGGCGGCGCACCACACGGTTCGCCATGTTGTTCAGGTGCGAGATGAACGGGCGGAAGGCCGCGCTGAACCAGCGCTGCGCGTTGCCGACCCGCTTGGCCACGGCCAGCGGTGAGGAGATCGCCCAGTTCTTGGGCACCAGCTCGCCGACGACCATGAGGAACACCGTCGACAGGGCGGTGCCGAGCACCAGCGCCACGGAGGCGGCCGCCGAGCGCGAGATGCCCAGCGCCTCCAGCGGACCGGCGATCAGCGCGGCGATCGACGGCTCGGCGAGCATGCCGACCACCAGGTTGGTGACGGTGATGCCGAGCTGCGCGCCGGACAGCTGGAACGTGAGGTTCCGTACGGCCTTCAGGGCGCCCGGCGCCCCGCGTTCGCCGCGCTCGGCCGCCCGCTCCAACTCGCCGCGCTCGACCGTGGTGAGCGAGAACTCGGCCGCGACGAAGGCGCCGCAGGCCAGCGAGAGCAGCACCGCCACCAGCAGCAGGAGCACTTCCGTCATCGGGTCACCTCCGTCCCATGGTCGGACAGGGCTGGGAGGATCGCTCGACTCCGGTGACTACTGGGGGGCTCGCCCATGGGCGGACGCTCACACCTTTCATGGAGAACGGGTGGTCCGCGGGCGGCGGACCGAAGGGTCCCTCAATGGTAAAGGATGAGCAAAAGGGCCTGTCTCGGCCGGTGCCGGCCTGTCTCGGCCGGTGTCAGCCGGCGAGTGGCTTCACCCAGCGCCGCCACTGCTCCTCCGGCGCGTAACCCGCCGCACGCCACGCGTGGGCCGCCCGCTCGTTGCGGGTGAGCACCATCGCGTCGCCGCGCCGCCCGCCGAGCCGTACGAAGCGCTCCTCGGCGGCGGCGAGCAGCGCCGAGCCGATTCCCCGGCGCCGCCGCTCGGGGTGCACCGCGAGCCGGTAGAGATGGCAGCGCCAGCCGTCGAAGCCGGCGATCACCGTGCCGACGAGTTCGCCGTCCTGCTCGGCCAGGAGCAGCGCCCCGGGGTCTCGTGTGACGAGCCGGACCACTCCGTCGTGGCCGTCGCTGATGCTCGTTCCTTCCGCGGCGTCGCGCCAGAAGCTCAGCACCGGGCCGATGTCCGAGAGCGCGGCGCAACGGATGTGGAGATCGCTCATGGGGTGAGCCAAGCAGAGCGCTTGCCTCTCCGGCGAACGGATTTCCGTGCCGGGGAACCGGATGACCTCGGCCCCGGTTCGGGGGAGACCTTGAGTTCGTGGGAGAGGCTGCGCAGCCAGGGCTCGGCGAAGGCGGGCTCCGCGGCGAAGGTCCGCACGAGACGCCGCCGCACCGTTCCGGTCCGCCCGGCCTCGACCAGGGCGACGGCGGTGGCGAGGGCGAGCGCGGGACCGACCCCGCGGGCGGGCACGCTCACCGCGTCGTCGTGCCAGCGCCGGGGCGGGAAGGAGGGTGCGGTCTTCGGCTCTTGGTCTGCCAGCAGATGCCACACGCTCCGGTCGAGGGAGACGTTCTGCACCGCTCTCGCCGGCAGGTCCCGGGTCCAGGAGCGATGCTGCTGCCAGCGCCAGGTCTTGGGGCTCGTCCCGGTGCGTACGGTGATGCCCAGACAGCGAAGCCGGCTGCG
The DNA here is from genome assembly GCF_040641355.1 of Streptomyces sp. NPDC020996. NCBI lineage: Bacteria > Bacillati > Actinomycetota > Actinomycetes > Kitasatosporales > Streptomycetaceae > Streptomyces > Streptomyces sp. NPDC020996. The sequence goes on along the minus strand of NZ_JBFADM010000035.1, from coordinate 26,359 downwards.
GACGACCGGCCGGGGCTCCCGGGACTCCTCGACCCAGTCGCGCAGCACCGTGTGCAGGGTGGTGAAGGTGCGCCCGGCCCAGACCAGGTCGACCAGGGCCAGTGGCCGCCGCCGTCGCGCCAGATCCCACGGGGCCGCCCCGGCAGCCGCGAGATGCTCGCGCATCCGGCCCACGTCACGCCGCGACAGCTCCGCCGTGCCGCCGGCGCACGACAGCGGCAGGCGACCGAGCCGCCCCGACCAGGAGGTCTCCGCGAGCGCGCCACCGAGCAGGTCGAAGAGACTGTCCGCCGACCGTCCGACGAACCGCAGGTCCCCGCAACCGGAGCGGGCGACGACCTTCGCCGCGCACACCGTCAGCTCGTCCAGGTACCAGAGGTCCGGCTGTTCGACGCCGTCCAGCAGCGTGCCGAGCTGGTCGGGGCGCAGCAGATCCCAGCGGTGCGGCCGGGGCGGATCGCTTGTGGACATGCCTCCCAGTCCACCATCGGCAGGCCGTCGGCCACACCTGGATTTCCCGGGCCCGCTGTCGCCTCCGCACAGGTGCGCGGCGCGCATGTCGCCACCACTCGCCGTCGCGTCGCCGGACAGGCCGGCGCCGAGCCGCCGCACCGCGTCATTCGTGCGCGATGGCCGCCAGCACGTTCATCCGGGAGGCGCGCAACGCGGGCAGCAGCGCCGCCACGATGCCGACGACCGCCGAGCCGACGACGACCGCGACGATGGTGCCCCACGGGATTGCGAGCGCCTTCATGCCCTGCAGCGCCAGCACCTGCTGCGTGCACACGCCCCACACCAGCCCCAGCGCCAGCCCCAGCACCGCGCCGAACACCGCGATCACCACGGACTCCAGCCGGATCATCCGGCGCAACTGCCGCCGGGCCAGTCCGATGGCGCGCAGCAGCCCGATCTCCCGGGTGCGCTCGACGACCGACAGGGCGAGGGTGTTGACCACACCGAGCACCGCGATGACGATCGCGAGCCCGAGCAGCGCGTAGACGAGGTAGAGCAGCACGGCGATCTGGTCGTGCACCAGCTTCTTGTAGTCGGCCTGGTCGCGGACCTGCACCTGCGGGTACGGGTCGAGCGTCCGCTCCAGCGCCTGGCGCAGCCGGTCGGGGCTGGTGCCGGAGGCCGCGTTGACGTACAGCGCGGAGTCCTGGCCGCCCGGCAGGTACTTCTCGACCGTCGCGATGCCGAGGACCAGCCCGCCCTGCATACCGAACCCGTCGGAGGTCTCCTGGTCGGTGAGGGCGCCGACCCGCAACTCGGTCTTCCGCCCGGCCGGGAACTCGACGGGGATCGTGCTGCCGACCCGGACGCGGTGCTTCCTGGCGAAGCCGGCGTCCATCCCGAGGCTGCCGTCCGCCAGCGCCGCCGCCGAGCCGCCGGCCGCGTAGGGCACGTGCGCGACGTCGTCGAGGCGGCCGTCGTAGCCCGTGGCGGTCGTCTCCACCCGCTTGCCGTCCGGCAGCCGCAGGGCGACCGGGGCGAACCGCTGCCGCACGACGAGTCCGACGCCCCGCGTGCCTCGCACCTTGTCGGTGACCTCCTTCGGGAACGGCAGATAGTTCCCGTTCATGATCACGAAGTCGGCGCCGAGCGTCTTGTCGATCTGCTGGTCGAAGGACTTCGACATGGAGGCGCTCGCCACCGACATGCCGCCGACCAGGGCGAGGCCCACCATCAGGGCCGCCGCGGTGGCCCCGGTGCGCCGGGGGTTGCGCAGGGCGTTGCGCTGGCTCATGCGGCCGACCGAGCCGAACAGGGCGGGGAAGGCGCCGCCGAGGACCCGGATCACGGGCCGGACCAGCAGCGGTCCGGCGATCACGGTCGCGATCAGGGTCAGCACCACACCGAGGCCCAGCAGGGAGGCGGCGGTGGCCGTCCGCGACGCCGCGGCGCAGCCGGCGAGCGCGGCCGCACCGATCGCCCCGACGGACGCGCCGACCACCGCCCGGGTGCGCAGCGGCCGTCCCATGCCGGCGATCTCGGCGTCCGCCAGCGCGGCCATCGGGGAGACCGCCGCGGCGCGCCGGGCGGGGAGATACGCCGCCAGGAAGGTGACGCCGACGCCGACGACGTACGCCGCCACCGGTGTACCCCAGCCGACGACCATCTCGGTCGCCTTCAGGTTCATCCCGAACGCGCCCATGAGTTTGATCAGTCCGGCGGCGAGCCCGATACCGGCCGCCAGGCCCAGCGTCGAGCCGACCAGGCCGAGCAGGGCCGCCTCGGTCAGCACGGACCGCCGCACCTGCCGCCGGTCGGCGCCGAGGGCCCTGAGCAGGCCGAGTTCGCGGGTGCGCTGGGCGATCAGCATGGAGAAGGTGTTGACGATCAGGAACACGCCGACCAGGACCGCGATGCCGGCGAAGCCGAGCATGACGTACTTGATGACGTCGAGGAACCCGCCGAGGCTCTCGGTGGCCGACTTGGCCTCCTCGTCGGCGGTCTTGACGTCGTAGGCCCCGGCGCCGACCGCGGCGACGATCCGGTCCTTGAGCCGCGCGTCGCTCACGCCCTGCGCCGCGTCCACCGAGATGCTGGTCGCCTTGCCCGCCGAACCGAGCAGCCGGGCCGCCGCGTTGTCCGGGTCGAGGAAGACCAGGGCCGCGCCCGGGTTGGTGGTGGTGAAGGTCGCGATGCCGACGACCCGGACCTTGAAGGAGCCCGGCTGGGCGAGCACCGTCAGGGTGTCCCCGATCCGTACGTGTTTCCTGTCGGCGGTGTCGGCGTCCAGGAGCGCCTCGTCGGGGCCGTGCGGGGCGTGCCCGGAGGTCAGCTTCAGGGGGCTGCGGTCGGTGACGAACCAGTCGGTGGCCATGGTGGGCGCGCCGCTGGTCGAGCCGACCGGCCGGTTCTCGCTGTCGACGACCGTGACGTTCTCGACGCTCACGTCCGCGTGCGCGGACGCGACCCCGTCGACCTTCGCCACGCGGTCCGCGAGCGCGGCGGGCACGGTGCGGACCGCTCCCGTCTGGACCCGGGACTCGAGGTCCTTCTTGGGCTGGACCGTCACGTCGGCGGAGGTGGAGGCGAACAGCCGGTCGAAGGTGCGGGTGACGGTGTCGGAGAAGATCAGGCTGCCCGCGACGAACGCCACGGACAGCAGGACGGCCAGTGCGGACAGCAGCAGTCGCCCCTTGTGCGCCAGGAAGCTCCTGAGCGTCGCCTTGAGCACGGTGTCACTCCTCCTCGGTGGTGGACGCGCCCCGGCCGGTGACGGACGTGCCCTCACCGATGGCGGGCGTGTCCTCGCCGGTGGCGGGCCTCTCCTCGCCGGTGACGGACGGGCTTTCGCCGGTGGCGGGCGTGTCCTCGTCGATCTGGCCGCGGATCACGTCGAACCGCTTCATCCGCTCCAGCACCGCCTCCGCCGTCGGCCGCTCCATCTCGTCGACGATCCGTCCGTCGGCGAGGAAGAGCACCAGGTCCGAGTGGGCGGCGGCGCCCGGGTCGTGGGTGACCATGACGACCGTCTGGCCGAGATCGTCGACGGCCTGGCGCAGGAAGGCGAGCACCTCCAGGCCGGCCCGCGAGTCGAGGTTGCCGGTCGGCTCGTCCGCGAAGATCAGCTCGGGCCGGGAGACCAGCGCCCGCGCGCAGGCCACCCGCTGCTGCTGACCCCCCGACAACTGCGCGGGCCGGTGCCCCAGCCGGGCCCGCAGCCCCAGGGTGTCGACGACCTGGTCCAGCCACTCCCGGTCCGGCCTGCGGCCCGCGATGTCCATGGGCAGGGTGATGTTCTCGGCCGCGGTCAGTGTCGGGATGAGGTTGAACGACTGGAACATAAACCCGATCCGGTCCCGCCGCAGCCGGGTCAGCTCACGTTCCCTCAGCCCCGTTATCTCGGTGTCGCCGAGCCAGACCTTCCCGGCCGAGACCGTGTCCAGCCCCGCCAGGCAGTGCATCAGCGTCGACTTGCCGGATCCGGACGGCCCCATGACCGCGGTGAACCGGCCGCGCGCGATGTCCACGTCCACCGAGTCCAGGGCGAGGACGGTCGTCTCGCCCGAGCCGTACGCCTTGGTCAGACCGCGGGCCCGGGCCGCGACCCTCTCGGCCGACGCATGACCCGGTGCGGGCCGCGCAGCAGGTGTGGACAAGGCCGCCTCCCTCTGGACGTGTCGATTCCCCCGGTTCGCGCTGAGCCTAGTGTGGTCCGTTCAGCGCCCGGTACCCGCCGAAGGTCCCGGCTGATCTCCGGCACGGGCCGGCAGGGGCCGGCACAGGCCGAGGTCGGGAGAGCAGCATGCCGCGCCCGGCGGCGTCGGCTCGTGCTCGACGTGCGGGGTGGCCTCCGCGCGGACGGCGCGCCTGACCGGACCGTGACTACCCGGTGCCCTCCGGCCGCCACGCGGTGCCCAGCACGCAGTAGGAGCTGGGCAGCACCGGCCCGTTCTGGGGCATCATCACCCGCCGGTAGGGGCCGAGTTCGAACCCGGCGTCGCGCAGGGCGACGACCGGGTCCCGGGCGAGATGGCAGCCGCCGCTCAGCGCCGGCCACAGGGTCCGGTCCAGCGTGCGCTGGGTCAGGACCATGAGCCGCCCGCCGCCCCTGCCGTGCTCGAAGAACCGGACGACCCCGCCCGGCCGGAGCACCCGCCGCACCTCGCCGAGGGCCCGCGGGACGTCCCGCACGCTGCACAGCACCAGCGAGATCACCGCCGCGTCGTAGGCCTCGCTCTTGACCGGCAGCGCCTCGGCCACGCCCGGCACCACGTCCACGGGCACCTCGGCGCGCAGGGCCGCCTCGACGGCCAGCCGCCGCAGCCGCCGCTCCGGTTCGATCGCGACGACCTCCGAGACGGCGTTCGGATAGCGGGCGAAGTTCAGCCCGTTGCCCGCGCCGATCTCGATGACCCGCCCGGTCAGCCCGGTCAGCAGCCGGTCCCGGACGTCGGCCATGCCCATCCGCGTCTCGGCCCGCACACTGACCCGGGCGTAGCAGCGGGCGAACAGCGGGTGGTGCACGGGATCCCGGGCCACCTTCGCGGCGCCGGACGGCCGAAGCGGCATGCGGACCTCCCCGTTCGGAGTTCTTACCGCGATTCTGCCCCCGAACCGGGCCCCCGCACCCCCGCCGGGGCTCACCCGCACACCGCTGGGGTGGGGCAACGCCCCGAAGGGGCGCGGCGAACGACGCGACCGGCCACGACGGCGCCGCAGCCGACCGACGGCACGCAGCGCCACAAAGCGGCACGCAGCGCCACAAAGCGGCACGGAGTGGCACAACGCGGCGCATCCAGCGGAGCGCTCAGGCGGCCTCGCGCGCCCGGAACGCCTGGGCCTCCCAGGAGCCGGCCAGGCGCGGGGCCAGCCAACCGGGCGCCGCGGCACGGAAGGCGGCGGGGGACAGCGCCCCCGCCCCGGCCGGCAGGGCGCCCAGGAGCGGGGCGCCGGCGACCTCCGGCAGGTCGGTGACGTTGCACCGCATCGCCAGGTCGGGCGAAGCGGGCCAGCTGCCGATTACCACGCCCAGCAACTCCAGTTGCCGGCAACGCAGTTCGCGGGCCGTCAGTTCGGTCGCGTTGAGCGTGCCCAGCCCGGCCGGCGCGACCACCAGCACCGGCGCCCCCAGCAGGGCCGCCGCGTCCGCCAGTGTGCCGCCCGTCTCGTCGAAGCGGACGAGCAGCCCGCCCGCGCCCTCGACGAGCACCAGGTCGTGCTCGGCCGCCAGCTTCTGCGCGGCCTCGGCCACCTGGTGCGGGCGGACCGGCGCCAGCCCCGCCCGCCGGGCGGCCGTCGCCGGGGCCAACGGCTCCGGGTAGCGGGCCAGTTCGGCAGTCGTCACGGCGCCCGCGAGCCGGGCCACCTCGTCGGCGTCCCCGCGCTCGTCCGGCCGTACCCCCGTCTGCGCGGGCTTCAGCACCGCCACCGACCGGCCGGCGGCCAGCGCGGCGGCGGCGACCGCGGCCGTGGTGACCGTCTTGCCGACCTCCGTGCCCGTGCCCGTGATCACCAGTACCGGCATGTCATCCCTCCCGTGCGGCGGCGCACACCGCGCGCGTGATCCGTGCCACGTCCGCGTCGCCCGTGACGTACGGCGGCATCGTGTAGACCAGGTCGCGGAACGGCCGCAGCCACACGCCCTCGTGTACGGCGGCGGCCGTGGCGGCCGCCATGTCCACCTCGTGGTCGAGCTGGACGACCCCGATGGCGCCGAGGACGCGTACGTCCTTCACGCCCGGAAGCTCCGTGGCCGGCGCCAGCCCCTCGCGCAGCCCCGCCTCGATCCGCCGGACCTCCGCCCGCCAGTCCTGGCCGAGCAGCAGCCCGACCGAGGCGCAGGCGACGGCCGCGGCGAGCGGGTTGCCCATGAAGGTCGGGCCGTGGGCGAGCACCGGCACCTCGCCCCGCGAGATGCCGTCGGCCAACCGGGAGGTGCACAAGGTGGCCGCCATCGTCAGATAGCCGCCGGTCAGCGCCTTGCCCACGCACATCACGTCCGGCGTCACCGCCGCGTGCTCCGCCGCGAACAGCGTCCCCGTGCGTCCGAACCCGGTCGCGATCTCGTCGAACACCAGCAGCACGTCGTGCGCGTCGCACGCCTCGCGCAGCACCCGCAGGTACGCGGGGGAGTGGAACCGCATCCCGCCCGCGCCCTGCACCACCGGCTCGACGATCACCGCGGCCAGTTCGTCCGCGTGCTCCCCGATCGCCGAGCGCAGCCGCTCGGCGTAGGCCTCGTCCCAGTCCGCCGGCGGCGCGTCCACGAACACCTGCCGGGGCAGCACCCCGGTCCACAGCTCGTGCATCCCGCCCTCGGGGTCGCACACCGACATCGGCTGCCAGGTGTCGCCGTGGTAGCCGCCGCGCCAGGTCAGCAGCCGCCGCTTGGCGGGGCGGCCCAGCGAGCGCCAGTACTGCAGGCACATCTTGACCGCCACCTCCACCGACACCGAGCCGGAGTCGGCGAGGAAGACGTGCTCCAGGCCGTCCGGCGAGATGTCGACGAGCAGCTTCGCCAGGCGTACGGCGGGCTCGTGGGTGAGCCCGCCGAACATCACGTGGCTCATCCGGCCGAGCTGCTCGCGGGCGGCCTCGTTCAGCACCGGGTGGTTGTAGCCGTGGATCGCCGACCACCAGGACGACATGCCGTCGACCAGTTCGCCCGAGCCGTCGGCCATGCGCAGCCGCACCCCGTTCGCCGACCCGACCACGAGCGGTTCGGCGCGGCCGGGCATCGGACCGTACGGATGCCACACGTGGCGCCGGTCGAGCTCCAGCAGTTCGGCGACGGGCAGGTCAGGCATTGGGCGCGAGGTCCGTTCCGGCGCCGCGACGGCGTACCGCGACCAGGTCGGTACGCGGCTCGGCGGCCCTGGGCGCCGCCGTTGCGGCCGCCGCGGCCGCCGCGGCCGTACCGCAGACACCTCCGCCCTCGTGCGACCCGCACCCGGCGCCCTCGGCCCCGTCGTGCGACCCGCAGCCCGCGCCCTTGTGCGACCCGCACCCTCCGCCGGCCGCCGTCCGGTGCTCCGGCAGGGTCACCTGCTCGCTGCCCTCGACCTCGAACCCGGCGTCGGCGATCATCTCCAGGTCGGCCTTGCCCGCCTGGCCCTCGCTGGTCAGGTAGTCCCCGAGGAAGATCGAGTTGGCCAGGTGCAGGGCGAGGGGCTGCATCGTGCGCAGGTGCACCTCGCGGCCGCCCGCGATGCGGACCTCGACGTCCGGGCACACGAACCGGACCATCGCCAGGATGAGCAGGCAGCGCTGCGGGGTGAGGTTCCACTCCTTGGCCAGCGGGGTGCCCTCGAACGGGATGAGGAAGTTGACCGGCACCGAGTCCGGGTCCAGCTCGCGCAGCGAGAAGACCACGTCGACCAGGTCCTCGTCGGACTCGCCCATGCCCGCGATCAGGCCCGAGCAGGCCGACAGGCCCGCCGCGTGCGCCTTGTGCACGGTGTCCACGCGGTCGGCGTAGGTGTGCGTGGTCGTGATCTCCCCGTACGTCCCCTCGGACGTGTTGAGGTTGTGGTTGTAGGCGTCGGCGCCGGCCTCCCGCAGCCGCTCCGCCTGGCCGTCGGAGAGCAGGCCGAGGCACGCGCACACCTCGACGTCCTCGTTCTGCTCCTTGATCGCCTTGATGGTGTCCGAGACGCGGTCCACGTCGCGGTCGGTCGGCCCGCGTCCGCTCGCCACCAGGCAGACCCGCTTGGCGCCGCCCGCCAGACCGGCCGCGGCGGCCCGGGAGGCCTCGTCGGGCTTGAGCCAGGTGTACTTCAGGATGTCGGCCTTGGAGCCGAGCCGCTGGGAGCAGTAGGAGCAGTCCTCCGGACACAGTCCGGACTTGAGGTTGACCAGGTAGTTGAGTTTGACCCGTCGGCCGAACCAGTGCCGGCGCACCTTGCCGGCCGCGGCCACCACATCGAGCAGGTCGTCGTCGGAAGCGGCGAGGACGGCCAGAGCTTCCTCGCGGGTCGGCAGCTCGCGCCGAAGCCCCTTGTCCACCAGCGTGTTCAGCAGGTCCATGAGAGCCGATCCTGTCCTACGAGGCCGCCCCGGGCCAAGGAGAGTTTGAACAACGGAGACACTTCGATGTGTGGGTATCGCCACATCATGGGCCGGGGGACGTGCGGCTAGGGTCTGTCCACTGCCTACAAATGCCCCCGGAGGAGCCATGGCGTTCGGCTGGATCGACGAGCAGGCGGAGCTGCGCCGCCGTGCCGGACTCGTGCGGACCCTGCGCCCCCGTCCGGCCGATTCGCCGCTGCTCGACCTGGCGAGCAACGACTACCTGGGCCTGGCCCGCCATCCCGAGGTCGCCGAGGGCGCGGCGCGGGCCGCGCGCGTCTGGGGCGGCGGCTCGACCGGGTCCCGGCTGGTGACCGGCACCACCGAACTGCACGCCGAGCTGGAGCGCGAGCTGGCCGCCTTCTGCGGCTTCGAGGCGGCGCTCGTCTTCTCCTCCGGCTACGCGGCCAACCTCGCCGCCGTCACCGCGCTCGCGCCGCACGGCTCGCTGATCGTCTCCGACGCGGGCAACCACGCGTCCCTGATCGACGGCTGCCGGCTGGCCCGGGGCGCCACCCAGGTCGTCGGGCACGCCGATCCGGAGGCGGTGCGCAAGGCGCTGGGCACGCACCGGGGCACGGCCGTCGTCGTGTCCGACACGGTCTTCTCGGTCGACGGGGACGCGGCCCCGCTGGCCGGGCTCGCGGCGGCCTGCCGGGAGCACGGCGCCGGGCTGGTCGTCGACGACGCCCACGGGCTGGGCGTCCTCGGCGACGGCGGCCGCGGGGCGCCGCACGCGGCGGGGCTCGCGGGCGCCGACGACGTCGTCGTCACCGTCACGCTGTCCAAGTCGCTCGGCAGCCAGGGCGGCGCCGTCCTGGGTCCCGCCCGGGTGATCGACCACCTGGTGAACGCGGCCCGGACCTTCATCTTCGACACGGGACTGGCCCCCGCGTCCGCGGGCGCCGCCCTGGCCGCCCTGCGGCTGCTCGGCCGCGAGCCGCAGCGGGCGGCACGGGCCCGCGCGGTGGCGGCCGAGCTGCACGCACGCCTGACGGACGACGGTCTGCAGGCGGTACGACCGGACGCCGCGGTCGTCTCCGTGCGCGCGCCGTCCCCGGAGGGGGCCGTGCGGTGGGCGGCCGACTGCCGGGCGGCAGGGCTGGCCGTGGGCTGTTTCCGTCCTCCTTCCGTGCCCGACGGCGTCTCGCGGCTCAGGCTGACCGCCCGCGCGGACCTCTCCGAGGCGCAGATCGAACATGCGGTGCGAGTGATCGGCGGGACTCGACCATGAGTCGGCGTGACACGGCCGGGCTCCGCACGACGCGGATCTTCTCCGCACGACGCGGATGTGGCTCCGCATGACGCGGATCTGATCAGCGCTTCAACGCGGCCGTGAACCCAGCCCAGCTCTCCGGCGAGAAGAGCAGTGCGGGCCCGGCCGGGTCCTTGGAATCTCGGACGGCGAGCAGACCGGCCCACGGGCCGGACCGCGGCGCCGCCGTCTCCACGCAGTTGTTCGCACCGGTGCTGTAGCTGCTGCGCAGCCACCGCACGCCGTGCGGAACGATGCTGGAGGGGACGTTCCGAGGCAGTGCTGACATGGTGCCTCCTCACCCGCCGACGACTCTGCCGGCGAGGTAATCCAATGAGTCCTCGGGCGAAAGGGCTTGAATCTGAAGGGAGTTGAAGGCCTCGGTGTAGGCCTGGAGGTCTTCTTTCCGTTCCAAGTGGAGGCTACTCGTCAGGTGGTCCAGAACGACCACGTCCAGATCAGAAGTGCTCGAAAATGAGAAAATAACGAAAGACCCGGTGACGCCGACGTGTGCTCCGGCGCCGAACGGCAGGATCTGCAGCCGTACTTGCGGCAGGCGCGCCGCCTCGACCAGGAGTTCGAGCTGGCGCGCCATGACCTCGGGCCCGCCGATCTCCCGGCGCAGCACCGCCTCGTCCAGCACCGCGCTGAACTCCAGGGGCGGGTCGGCCCGCAGCACCTCCTGCCGGGCCAGGCGCACCTCGACCAGCGCGTCGAGCCCCGCGTCGTCCAGCCCGCGGACCGCGGCCCGGGTCACCGCCCGCGCGTACTCGGGCGTCTGCAGCAGCCCCGGCACCACCGACGTCTCCAGGGTGCGCATCGCGTCGGCCTGGGACTCCAGGCTGATGAAGTCGCTGTAGTCCGGCGGCAGGATGCCGCGATACGCGTGCCACCAGTGGTGCCGGCCGGTGTTCTCGTCCGAGCCCGCCAGCACCAGCATCAGATCGCGCAGCCGCGGATCGGACACCCCGTAGGCGTCCAGGAGCAACCGCACATCGGCCGGTTTCACCCCGCTGGTGCCCGTCTCGATACGACTGACCTTCGACTGGTGCCAGCCCACCAGCCGCGCCGCCTCACCGCTGGTGAGCCTCGCCTCGGCGCGCAGCGCTCGCAGTTCGGCGCCCAGCTTCCTGCGGCGCACCGCGGGACCGTGCTGCATGGGTCCCTCCTTACTCCTTATGAGGCGCCCCGACACGGTCTCTCGTGGCAGAGTTCACCGCTTTGAGCGACAGATATATGCATATCTCGGTGGATCGCCAGCCGTGACCCGTGCGGTGATGGCAGTCTGACGGCGAAGCACCAGTCCGGGACCGTACTCGAACCATCCGCTCCGTGTCGGACCAGCGGTCCCGTGGGAAAGGGACGACGTCGCCATGGCAGACCATCTGGAAGCATCCGTCACTCTGCCGAGCGATCCCGCCTCGGTCTGCGCGGCCCGCACCTACGCGATCGACACCCTCGCGGAGTGGGGCCTGGCGCCGCACACGGAGGTGGCCGACACCGTCCGGCTCATCGTCTCCGAACTCGCCACCAACGCCGTCCAGCACACCCTCGGGCAGTCGCCCACCTTCACCGTCGGACTCGAACTCGACCGCGACGAACAGTTGCGCATCGGCGTCACCGACAGCCACCCCCGGTTCCCGAAGCGGCTGCCCGCCGCCGTCCAGCAGGACAACGGCCGCGGCCTGGTGATCATCCGCTGGCTGACCGCCGAGTGCGGCGGCAGACTGTGCGTGCGCCCCACCCGGGAGGGCGGCAAGACCGTCTCCGTCGAACTGCCGTGGAAGGTGCCGGCCCGACCGGTGCCGGCAGCCGGGCAGCAGGAGCCGTAGCGGGGCTCGGGCGAGGGTTCAGCGGCGCCGTGCGGCGGTTCCCGGTGCACGGCCACGTCGGGCGAGGGTCAGCGGCGCCGTGCCGACGGCTCCCGGTGCACGGCCGCGTCCCGCGGCGCTCCCGGCTGCCTGACGACGGGCGCGGCCTGCTGCGCGGCCTGCTGCGCGGCCTGCTGCTCGGCGGACAGGCCCGCCCGCCGCACCAGGCGAGGCAGCAGCCACCACAGGCCGAGGCACACGCACAGGGTCGCCGCGCCCGCGGCCACCCCGCCCGCCCGGCCCGTCGTCACGTCCACCACGAGCAGCACCGAGCCGGTGAACGCCAGCACCAGCACACCCATGCCGATGGTGGCGAGCCGTGAGGACACCTGGACGACGCGCGGCTTGGCGCCCCGCTGGAACAGCGAGCGGTGCAGCGCGGCCGGCGCGGTGAACAGGGCGGCGGCGAGGACCGCGAGCAGCAGTGTGGTGACGTAGGTGGCCCGCTGGACCGGGTCGAGGGACGGGAAGCGCGGGGTGAAGGCCAGGGTCAGCAGGAAGGCGAAGAGGATCTGCACGCCGGTCTGGGTGACGCGCAGTTCCTGGAGCAGTTCGCCGAAGTTGCGGTCGGCGCGCTCCAGCGGGGTCTCGTTGCGTGCGGTGCAGGGGACATGGTCGGCCATGGTTGAACGGATAACCGGCCAGGACCGTGTCACGCCTCGTCGGGTGGCGGCGTGTCAGGGGCGCCGCCACCCCACGCAAGGATCAGCTGACCCGGCCGTACCAGACGCTCTTCGTCCAGATCTTCTGCAGTTTCACCACGTCCCCGGTCTTCGGGGCGTGCCAGATCTTCCCCTTTCCGGCGTAGATGCCGACGTGGTAGACGTACGAACCCGAATGGAAGAACACGAGGTCTCCGGCCTTGCGGCTCTTGGCGGAGATGTGGCGGGTCTTGTTGTACTGCTGGGCCGCGGTACGCGGCAGGCTCTTGCCCGCCTTCTTGTACGAGTACAGCGTGAGCCCGGAGCAGTCGAACCGGTGCGGACCGGTGGCGCCCCACCGGTAGGGCGAACCCTTCTTGGAAGCCGCGATCTGCAGTGCCTTCGTCGCGGGCGTCGCGGCGGCCGCGTCGGAGGCGAAGCCCGGAACCACGACCGAGCCGCCCACCGCGGCGATGGTGAGGGCCGAGGCCGTGCCGGCCCGGACCATCAGCGACGGGACACGATTGAGCGCAGTCATGCGCAACCCTTCGTCAGCCGCCTGTGAAGGATGACCTGTCGGATTCGGGCTGGCGAAGTTGCCCGGCCGCTCGCGCGGCTTCACCCCAAGGGCTGCTCGGCCCGGTCATGGCGTGACCGTTCCGGCGACCCGTCGTGCTTGGGTCCTCCACTCCTGCCGATCCACTCCTGTCGACCGGTCATCCGGGCGGCGGCAGGACTCGGCGTCCGCCCGGATCGCCCCGCCGCGGCGGCGGGGGCTTGTCGTCAGACACGGATCTTGGCTCACGGATGTCCGAAAAGCCCAACGGAAACGGGGATTTGTGTTGTTACTCACCACTCACCCGTTCGGGTGCCCACAGCTGTGTTCGGAGGCGCGTCATCACCTCCGAAACGGCCCGGACCAGCGAAGAAATGCCTCATCCCGCCTTGGGGCCGGGCCCGTTGCGCAACTCGACCGGTCAAAAAAGAGGAGGTGTGTCTAGTCCGGAAGGCGGTACGCCGTTTGGTCCGTTTCGGCCCCGGCCCGGACACCGGCGCCGGGCGACCGCGGCCCGGGCCCGGCGCGTGCCTCAAGTGCCGGGCTGGGGAGGCACGGTGACCCGGGCGGTGCGCCGCTCGCCGTCCAGTACCCGCAGCGCCCGCGCCAGGGTGGGAGCGTGCAGTTCGGTCTCGCCCCGCTGGTGCATCAGGGCGAGCGCGTCGCGCAGTTCGGCCGCCCTGGCCACCAGCGCCTGCGCGGCCCGCAGCCCGCGGTAGGTGTCGCCGTGGTGGGCCGGATTGATGCGGCCGAGCAGGTCCACCACGTCGAGGTAACGGTCGATCAGCTCGCCCTCGGCGCGGGTCAGCGCGGGCAGCGGCGGGAGTTCGGGCGGGATCACCGGTCGCTCACCTCCCGACGGGCGGGACGAGGGGGGCCCGGCGGCCGGGGACGATCCGGTCCACCAGGCCGTAGTCCACGGCCTGCCGGGCGTCGAAGACCCGGTCCCGCTCGATATCGGCGCCGATCTTCTCCCGGCTGTGTCCGGTGGCCCGGGCCGGCATCTCCTCCACGAGGCGGCGATTGCGCGTCAGTTCCTCCGTCTGCACCGCCAGATCACTCGCCCGGCCCCGCACCGGCTCGGCGAGCGCGGGCTGGCGGATCACCACCCGCGCGCCCGGCAGCACGGAGCGCTTGCCCGGCGTCCCGGCGGCCAGCAGCACCGCGGCCGAGGAGGCGGCCTGCCCCAGGCAGGTCGTCTCCACGTCGCAGGAGACGTACCGCATCGTGTCGTAGAGCGCCGTCATGGCGCTGAACGAGCCGCCCGGCGAGTTGATGTACAGCGCGATGTCCCGGTCGGGGTCCTTGTGCTCGAGGTACATGAACTGGGCCGTCAGGTCGTTCGCCGCGGTGTCGTCGAGAGGCGTGCCGAGGAAGAGGATCCGCTCCTCCAGCAGCTTCGCGTACGGATCCGTCGATCGGCGCCCGGACGCGGTCCGTTCGGTGAACCCGGGCAGGACGTGTCGGGCGGACGGTCGGGTCATGGCATACCCCTCCTCGCGACAGAGCTGTTCCCGGAGCTGTCCCCGGAGCTGTCTCTGTAAAAAATGTACAGGACGTACATGACGTTATGATGGAGGCATGGCCTACGAGATTCCGGTGACGCAAGCCAGGGCTGAGCTCGCCGACCTGATCAACCGGGTGGTGTACGGCGGTGAGCGCGTCGTCGTGACGCGCCACGGCAAGCCCCTCGTCGCCCTCGTCTCCGCCGCCGACCTGGAACGGCTCGATGCGCTCGACCAGCCCGACGACGAGCAGGTGATCAGCGCGGTCTCCACGGTCCGCGAGGTAGCGTCCGCGCCCCGCGAACCCGGGCGGTTCGGCATCGCGGCGGAGCACCGGAGGCCGGGCGCGTCGTAGACCCCGCGCCGGGGTAGAGGCTCCCGGGGCGGCGGCCGGGAAGGTCACGGCTCGGTTAACGTGCCCGAAACCCGGTCCAACTAGCCTGCCCTCCCACGCCACCAGGGACTTTGCCCCGTGGCCGCGGCAACCGGGCCCCGCACGGTCCGGAGCGAGGACTGTGAGGTGGTTACGTGCAACTGACGCCGCACGAGCAAGAGAGGCTGCTGATCCACGTGGCGGCCGACGTCGCCGAGAAGCGCCGGGCCCGCGGGCTCAGGCTCAACCACCCCGAGGCGGTCGCCCTGATCACCTCGCACATCCTCGAAGGCGCCCGCGACGGCCGCACGGTCGCCGAGCTGATGGCCTCCGGGCGCACGCTGCTGACCCGGGACGACGTCATGGACGGCGTGCCGGAGATGATCCACGACGTCCAGGTCGAGGCGACCTTCCCGGACGGCACCAAGCTCGTCACCGTCCACGACCCGATCGTCTGAGAGGGGCGTCGATGATTCCCGGAGAGATCCTGTTCGCCGACGGCCCGATCGTCTACAACGAGGGCCGCGAGGTCACCCGGCTGACCGTGCTCAACACCGCCGACCGGCCCGTCCAGGTCGGCTCCCACTACCACTTCGCCGAGGCCAACCCCGGCCTGGAGTTCGACCGCGCCGCGGCCCGGGGCAAGCGGCTGAACGTCGCCGCGGGCACCGCCGTGCGCTTCGAGCCCGGGATCCCCGTCGACGTCGAACTCGTCCCGCTCGCCGGCGCCCGCATCGTGCCGGGGCTGCGCGGGGAGACCGGAGGTGCCCTCGATGCCTGAGATCTCGCGCGCCGCGTACGCCGACCTGTTCGGCCCGACGACCGGCGACCGCATCCGGCTCGCCGACACCGACCTGCTGATCGAGATCGAGGAGGACCGCAGCGGCGGCCCCGGCACCGCCGGCGACGAGGCCGTCTTCGGTGGCGGCAAGGTCATCCGCGAGTCCATGGGCCAGTCGCGTGCCACGCGCGCGGACGGCGCCCCCGACACCGTCATCACCGGCGCCGTCGTCGTCGACCACTGGGGCGTCGTCAAGGCCGACATCGGCATCCGCGACGGCCGCATCACCGGGATCGGCAAGGCGGGCAACCCCGACACCATGGACGGGGTCCACCCCGACCTGGTGATCGGCCCGGAGACCGAGGTCATCGCCGGCAACGGGCGCATCCTGACGGCCGGCGCGATCGACGCGCACGTCCACTTCATCTGCCCGCAGATCGCCGACGAGGCGCTGTCCGCCGGCATCACCACCCTGGTCGGCGGCGGCACCGGACCGGCCGAGGGCTCCAAGGCCACCACCGTCACCCCCGGCCCCTGGCACCTGGCCCGGATGCTGGAGGCGATGGAGGCCTACCCGCTGAACATCGGCTTCCTCGGCAAGGGCAACACCGTCTCCCAGGAGGCCATGCTGTCCCAGATCCGCGGCGGCGCGCTGGGCCTGAAGCTGCACGAGGACTGGGGATCCACCCCGGCCGTCATCGACGCCTCCCTGACCGTCGCGGACCGGACCGGCATCCAGGTCGCCATCCACACCGACACGCTCAACGAGGCCGGCTTCGTGGGCGACACCCTCGCGGCGATCGCCGGGCGCGGCATCCACGCGTACCACACCGAAGGCGCGGGCGGCGGGCACGCGCCGGACATCATGACCGTCGTCTCCCAGCCCAACGTGCTGCCCAGCTCAACCAACCCGACACGGCCGTTCACCGTCAACACCGCCGAGGAGCACCTCGACATGCTGATGGTGTGCCACCACCTCAACCCGGCGGTGCCGGAGGACCTGGCCTTCGCCGAGTCCCGGATCCGGCCGTCCACCATCGGCGCGGAGGACGTCCTGCACGACCTCGGCGCGATCTCGATCATCTCCTCCGACTCCCAGGCCATGGGCCGCGTCGGCGAGGTGGTCCTGCGGACCTGGCAGACGGCGCACGTGATGAAGCGGCGCCGGGGCGCGCTGCCCGGTGACGGGCGGGCGGACAACCGGCGGGTGCGCCGCTACGTCGCCAAGTACACGATCAACCCGGCCCTCGCGCAGGGCCTGGCCCGGGAGATCGGGTCCGTGGAGACCGGCAAGCTCGCCGACCTGGTGCTGTGGGAGCCGGCGTTCTTCGGCGTGAAACCGCACCTCGTCCTCAAGGGCGGCCAGATCGCCTACGCGCAGATGGGCGACGCCAACGCCTCCATCCCGACGCCGCAGCCGGTCCTGCCGCGGCCGATGTACGGGGCGATCGGGCGGGCGCCGGCCGCCAACTCGCTGAACTTCGTCGCCCCGCTCGCGATCGAGGACGGGCTGCCGGAACGGCTCGGGCTCGGCAAGCGGTTCACCGCCATCGACTCGACGCGCGGGGTGACCAAGGCGGACATGCGCGAGAACGACGCGCGGCCCGAGGTACGGGTCGACCCCGACAGCTTCGCCGTGCACATCGACGGCGAACTCGTCGAGGCCACGCCGGCCGCCGAACTGCCCATGGCCCAGCGTTACTTCCTCTTCTGATGTCCCGGGCCGCGCTTCTCGTCCTGGCCGACGGCCGCTTTCCCGCCGGAGGGCACGCGCACTCCGGCGGGGCGGAGGCGGCGGTGAAGGCCGGGCGGATCACGTCGGCGGCGAGCCTGGAGGACTTCTGCCGGGGGCGGCTGCACACCACGGGCCTCGTCGCGGCGGCGACGGCCGCGGCGGCGGTGCTCGGCGTGGACCCGTCGGCGCTGGACGCCGCCGCCGACGCGCGGACCCCCTCGCCGGCGTTGCGCCTGGCCGCGCGGAAGCTGGGGCGGCAGCTGACGCGGGCCGCCCGGGCGACCTGGCCCTCCGGCGAACTCGACGCCCTGGCTGAGGAGTTCCCCAAGGGGGCGCACCAGCCCGTGGTGCTGGGGCTCGCGGCACGGGCGGCCGGCCTCTCGCCGCAGGACGCGGCGCACTGCGCGGCGTACGAGAGCGTGAGCGGGCCGGCGAGCGCCACCGTGCGGCTGCTCGCCCTCGACCCCTTCGACGCGACGGGGGTGCTGGCGCGGCTGGCGCCGGAGCTGGACCGCGTCGCGGACCGGGCGGTCGAGGCGGCGCGGCGGGTCGCCCGCGAGGGCGTCGACGCGCTGCCCGCCGCGTCGGCCCCGCTGCTGGAGATCGGCGCGGAGGCGCACGCGGCCTGGGGCGTGCGGTTGTTCGCCTCGTGACCCCGGGGACCGCCGCCTGCCCCGGACTCCCTTCGGCCTGAACGGCCGCCGCACAGAACGCCGGACGGGCCGGAATCGCCGGACCGGCGCCGGAAGACCTTCGCAACGTCATAGGAGCCGACCCATGCATCTCGACCACTCCCACGACGGCCCCTCCGCCGTCAGCGCCGACGCCCGGCGCCCCGACGGCTCCCGCCGGGCGCTGCGGATCGGCCTCGGCGGGCCCGTCGGCTCGGGGAAGACCGCCACCGTCGCCGCCCTGTGCCGGGCCCTGCGCGACGAGTTGTCCCTCGCCGTCGTCACCAACGACATCTACACGCGCGAGGACGCCGAGTTCCTGCTCCGCGAGGCCGTGCTGCCGCCCGAGCGGATCACCGCCGTGGAGACCGGGGCCTGCCCGCACACCGCGATCCGCGACGACATCTCCGCCAACCTGGAGGCGGTGGAGGACCTGGAGGACGAGGCCGGGCCGCTCGATCTCGTGCTAGTCGAGTCCGGCGGGGACAACCTCACCGCGACCTTCTCCAAGGGGCTGGTGGACGCGCAGATCTTCGTGATCGACGTGGCCGGCGGGGACGACATCCCGCGCAAGGGCGGCCCCGGCGTCACCACCGCCGACCTGCTCGTCGTCAACAAGACCGACCTCGCGCCGTACGTCGGCTCCGACCTCGGGCGGATGGCCGCCGACGCCAAGGCGCAGCGCGGCGAACTGCCGGTCGTGCTGCAGTCGTTGCGGAGCGAGGGGGGCGTGCGCGACGTCGCCGACTGGGTGCGTGCGCGACTCGCGGCGTGGACCGCATGACCGCGGCCGACGTGACCGCGGCTGACGTGACCGCGGGCGGCGTGACCTCGGCCGGGGTGCGCGCGACCGCGCGGATGCTGGCGCGGGGCGACGGGCGCGGCGGCACCGCGCTGCCCGTGCTGGAGAGCGAGGGGCCGCTCGCGCTGCGGCGCACCCGGGGGAGCGGCGCCGAGGCGCGGGTGATGCTGGTCGGCGCGATGAGCGGCCCGCTCGGCGGAGACCACTTCACCGTGCGGGCCGATGTGCGGGACGGGGCCCGGCTGCGGGTCCGGTCGGCCGCCGCGACCATCGCGCTGCCGGGGCAGGCGGGCGGCGAGGCCCGCTACGACGTCCGGCTCAGCGTCGCCGACGGCGGCGAACTGCTCTGGCTGCCGGAGCAGTTGATCTCCGCCCGGGGGAGCGACCTGCGCGTCACCACGCGGGCCGAGCTGGGCCCGGCGGCGCGGCTCGTGCTGCGCGAGGAGCAGGTGCTGGGGCGGGTGGGGGAGGAACCCGGGCGGCTGACCAGCCGTCTCACCGTACGGATCGGACAGCGGACGGTGCTCGACCAGGAACTCGGCTGCGGGCCCGGAGCGCCGGCCGGGTGGGACGGGCCGGCCGTGCTCGGCGGGCACCGTGCCGTGGGGCAACTGGTCGTCGCACGGCCCGAGTTCGCGACCCGTGCGATGCCTGCGCGGATGCTCGGGGAGAGCGCCGCGCTGGTGCCGCTCGCCGGGCCTGCCGTGCTGGTGACCGCGGTGGCCACGGACGCGCTCCGCCTGCGGCGCGTCCTGGACGAGGCGTTGGCCGTTCTCACTTGAGCTGCGGTCGGACAACGCCCTGAAGGAGCGCGGGGAACTGCGCGACCAGCCACGACGGCGCCGCAGCCGACTCACGGCACAACGCCCCCCGTCCAGCGGAGCGTCACGTCTCCGCTGAGCGGGATTTGCCTATCCGTTTATCGGATTGGTAAAGAAGGTCAACAAACCCTGTTCCCAGACGGTTCACAGCCGGAAGGATCCCCCTGTCAACCGCAACCACGCAGGGGGAGGCCCCACTTGAGGGACATCAGACCGAAGAGGCGTGTGGCGGCGCTCGGCTCGGCCGGAGTGCTGGTCACGGCGACGCTGATCGCCGGCGCCGTCGCCGCGCCCTCGGCCAGCGCGAGCGCGGGCGCCCGGCACGGCCAGGACCGCGAGGCGCGCGGAGCCGCGATCGCGGCGGAGCGGGCCGCGAAGGCCGGGATCGACTGGCAGGACTGCCCCGGGGACTGGGGGCTGGAGAAGCCGATCCAGTGCGGCTGGGTCACCGTGCCGCTCGACTACGCCAAGCCGTACGGCAAGCAGATCAAGCTCGCCGTCGACCGCATCGGCAACACCGGGACCGCTCAGGAGCGCCAGGGCGCGCTCGTCTACAACCCCGGCGGCCCCGGCGGCTCGGGCCTGCGCTTCCCGCGCCGGGTCACCACCAAGAGCGCCGTGTGGGCCAACGCGGCCAAGGCGTACGACTTCGTGGGCTTCGACCCGCGCGGCGTCGGCCACTCCGCGCCCATCTCCTGCATGGACCCGCAGGAGTTCGTGAAGGCGCCCAAGGCGGACCCGGTGCCCGACACCGAGGCCGACAAGCTGGCCCAGCGCAAGCTGGCCCGCGAGTACGCCGAGGGCTGCTACGAGCGCAGCGGCGAGATGCTGCCGTACATGACCACGCCGAACACCGTGCGCGACCTGGACGTCATCCGCGCCGCCCTCGGTGAGAAGAAGCTCAACTACCTCGGCGTCTCCTACGGCACGTACATCGGCGCCGTCTACGGCACGATGTTCCCCGGCCACCTGCGCCGCATGATCGTGGACAGCGTGGTCAACCCCTCGCGGGAGAAGATCTGGTACCAGGCCAACCTGGACCAGGACGTCGCCTTCGAGGGCCGCTGGAAGGACTGGGAGGACTGGGTCGCCGCCAACGACGCCACCTTCCACCTCGGCACCACCCGCGCCGCCGTGCAGGACAAGTGGCTCCAGCTGCGCGCCACCGCCAAGCAGAGCCCCATCGGCGGGGTCGTCGGCCCGGCCGAGCTGATCTCCTTCTTCCAGAGCGCGCCGTACTACGACTCGACGTGGATATCCATCGCGACGGTGTTCAGCAAGTACGTCGCCGGCGACACCCAGGCGCTCGTCGACGCGGCCGCGCCGGACCTCACGGACACCGCGGGCAACATCTCCTCGGAGAACAGCAACGCCGTCTACACGGCCGTCGAGTGCACCGACGCCAAGTGGCCCACCAGCTGGAAGAAGTGGGACCGGGACAACACCGAGCTCAACAAGAACTACCCGTTCATGACCTGGGCCAACGCCTGGATGAACCTGCCGTGCGCCACCTGGCCGGTCAAGCAGCAGACGCCGGTCGAGGTCAAGACGCACAAGGGCCTGCCGCAGGTGCTGATCGTGCAGTCCACGCGTGACGCCGCCACCCCGTACGAGGGCGCCGTCGAACTGCACAACCGCTTCAAGGGCTCCCGCCTGATCACCGAGAAGGACGCGGGCTCCCACGGCGTCACCGGTCTGGTCAACCCCTGCATCAACCAGCGGGTGGACGACTACCTCCTGACCGGCAAGCTGGACGCGGCGGACGTGACGTGCACCCCGCACGCCACGCCCAAGCCGTGACCGGCGGCCGTACGGCATGAGGGGGCGGCCGGTGTCCGGCCGCCCCTTCCTCGTCCCTCAGCCGAGCGGCATCCGGGGGAACCTGCGTGCCTTCTCGCCGTTCGGGGAGGCCTGCTGGGCCTTGGCGACGGCCGCGTACTCGTCGACGTACTCCTGCTCGGACAGCGACAGGATCGCGTACATGATCTCGTCGGTGACGGCCCGCAGGATCGCCTTCTCGTTCTCCATGCCGGCGTAGCGGGAGAAGTCGAGGGGCTTGCCGAAGCGGATCGTGACGGACCGGAAGTCGGGCACGACCTGTCCCGGCGGCTGCGCCTCGAAGGTGCCGATCATCGCGCACGGGACCACCGGGACCTGGGCCTTCAGAGCCATCACGGCGACGCCGACCTTGCCCTTGTACAGGCGTCCGTCGTGCGAGCGGGTGCCCTCCGGGTAGATGCCGAGCAGTTCGCCCCTGCGCAGCACTCCCAGCCCCTCGCGGATCGCGGCCTGGCCGGCGTCCTTGCCCGTGCGGTCGACCGGGATCTGCCCGGCGCTGCGGAAGAAGGCCGCGGTGAGGCGTCCCTTGATGCCGGAACCCGTGAAGTACTCCTTCTTGGCGAGGAAGGTGATGCGGCGCTTGATGATCGCCGGCATCAGGAAGTGGTCCGAGAAGGACAGATGGTTGCCCGCGATGATGGCCGGGCCCGAGTCCGGGACGTGTTCGAGGCCTTCGATCCGGGGCCGGAAGAGCAGTCTCAGCAGTGGTCCCAGCAACACGTATTTGAGCAGGTAGTAGAACAAGAGGTCACTCCTCACTCCGGCGGATCGGTGGACTGCCGCGTTTCAGCAGGTCAACCGGCGTGCCGTGGGGCTGCCAGTCTAAGCGCGGGCGCAACCCGCCGGAACTGGGCCGTTCGGTCCCCACCCGGGTTCCCCGACGGCCCGTCAGGTCAGCACCCGCTCTCGCGCGCGGGTGCCACGTGGCGCGAGCGCGGCCCCTCACCGGCGACCGGGAACGAGCGGGGCCGTCACAGGCGCACGATGACGAGCGCCGTGTCGTCGGTCGCGCCCCCCGGCGGCAGCAGTTCCAGGAGCACGGCGTCGGCGAGGGTCTCGGGGTCGTCCGCGCGGTGGCTGCCCAGGGAGTCGGCGAGCCGCGCCAGACCGATGTCGATGTCCTCGCCCCGGCGTTCGATCAGGCCGTCGGTGTACAGCACGAGCGTGGCGCCCGAGGCGTAGCCGGTGGTGGCCTGCGGTCTGGGATACGGGACGGGGCGCGCGTCCAGCGGCGGGTCGGTGGCCTGGTCGAGGAACTCCACGCGTCCGTCGGCGTGCAGCAGCACGGGCGGCGGGTGACCGGCGCTGCTGTAGGTGATGGTGTGCGCGTCGAGGTCGATGAACGTCGTGACGACCGTGGCCGATTCGGCGCCGTCGACCACGTGCGCGTACCGCCCCAGCACGTTCAGGGCCTGCGCCGGTCCGTCCGCGACGCGGGAGGCGGCGCTGAGCGCGCTGCGCAGCTGGCCCATGACACCCGCGGCCGGCAGACCGTGCCCGACCACGTCGCCCACGGACACGCCGATGCGGTTGCCGCCGACCAGGTCGACGAGGTCGTACCAGTCCCCGCACACGTGCAGCGCGCCGATCGCGGGCCGGTAGCGCACCGCCGCCGGGAGGTGGCGCACCTGGCGGCACGCGGGCAGCATCGCCTCCTGCAGGGCCAGCGCCACCTCGCGTTCGTGGGCGTGGGCCTGGCGGAGACGTTCGTTGACCGCCTGCAGCTCGCGGGCGCGCGAGTACAGCTCGGCCTCGAGGACGCGGGCACGGCTGCCGCTGGGCCCGCCGCGGGCCTTGATCAGCTCGGTGACCTCCTCGACGCGGTGCACCAGCAGCACCACCTTGCCGTCCGCGTCGAGCACCGGCGCGTTGACCGGGCTCCAGTACCGCTCCTGCCACTCCCCGGGCCGCTCCGGGTTCTGCACGTCGTAGCGCTGCAGGGCCATGGCGTCGCGTTCGCCGGTGGCCACCACCCGCCGCAGCGAGGCCGCCAGGTTGCGCGTGCCGGAGGCAGAGGAGTCGTTGGGATTGTCGGGGAAGACGTCGAAGAGGTAGCAGCCCACCAGGTCCTCGCGCCTGCGACCGGACAGGGCCACGTACTCGTCGTTGACGTCCGCGTAGACGAGGTCCGGGGTGAGCAGGGCCACCATGCCGGGCAGCGTCTGGAACACCGCCGCGTAGTCGATCGCCTCGCTCATGGCTCCCGCCTCACCACCGGGATCATCATGTTTTCACATGGTATGTCGGTCATGCGTCACTCCGGTGGCTCGGCCAGGGACTGCTCGGCCCAGATGACCTTGCCCTCCGCGAAGAAGCGGGTCCCCCACCGCTGCGAGAACTGGGAGACCAGCAGCAGCCCGCGCCCGCCCTCGTCCGTGGTGCGCGGATGGCGCAGATGCGGAGCGGTGGCGCCGCCGTCGGACACCTCGCAGATCAGGGCGCTGTCACGGATCAGACGCAGGCGGATGGGTCCGGATGCGTGCCGGAGGGCGTTGGTGACCAGCTCGCTGACGACGAGTTCGGTGGTGAAGACCAGCTCTTCCAGGCCCCAGTCGGTCAGCTGCCGGGTGGCCTCCTTGCGGGCCTGGGAGACGACGGCCGGGTCGGGGGGCAGGTCCCAGTCCGCCACCTGCCCGGCGCCCAGCAGCCTGGTGCGGGCCATCAGCAGGGCGACGTCGTCGTGCGGGCGGGCCGGAACGAGCGCGTCGACCACCGTGCGGCAGCGCAGCTCGAGCGAGGGCGCGTCCCTCTCCAGGGCCCGGCGCAGCCGGCCGCGGTCGGCGTCGACGGCCCAGTCCTCCCCGTGGGCCAGCAGCCCGTCGGTG
This sequence comes from Streptomyces sp. NPDC020996, assembly GCF_040641355.1. Classification (NCBI taxonomy): domain Bacteria; kingdom Bacillati; phylum Actinomycetota; class Actinomycetes; order Kitasatosporales; family Streptomycetaceae; genus Streptomyces; species Streptomyces sp. NPDC020996. The sequence goes on along the minus strand of NZ_JBFADM010000035.1, from coordinate 2,164 downwards.
TGCAGCGCGATCGTGCTGCCCTCCGCGAGAGCCAGCTCGACCGCCTCGAAGGCCGGTCCGCCGGTGCCGAGCGGCGGACCCACCGGCAGGTCGACGAAGCTGACCGTGCCGTCGGGCAGGATCACGGCGGGCGCCGGGTGGCCCGCGGCGGCCATCGAGCACTGTCCGTCGACGGGGTCGTAGACCACGTACACGCAGCCGCTGCCCACGGAGCGGAACGTTTCGACACCCGGCACGTCCGGTTCCAGGCCCTCCTCGTGGGCCGCCCGGGCGACCAGGTCGTCGAGGTGCCCGAGCACCTCCTCCGGCGGCAGGTCCAGTGCCGCGAGGGTGCGGACGGCGGTGCGGAGCCGGCCCATCGCCGCTGCCGCGTCGATGCCGTGACCGGGCACCTCGCCCACGACGAGGGCGACCCGCGCGCCGGACAGCGGGACGAGGTCGTACCAGTCGCCGCCGAGCCCGGTCAGCTCGTCGGCCGGCCGGTAGCAGGCGGCGGCCTCCACCGCGCCCTGCTCGGGCAGCCGGCGCGGCAGCAGGCTGCGCTGCAGCACCAGCGCGGCGTCGCGCTCACGGGTGTAGCGGCGGGCGTTGTCCACGCAGACGGCCGCCCGCGACACCAGGTCCTCGGCGAGGCTCAGGTCGTCCTCGTCGAACGGCTCCTGGCGGCGGCGCCGGAAGAAGGCGGTGACGCCGAGGGTCACGCCCCGCGCGCGCAGCGGCACGATCACCACGCTGTGCAGTCCGGACTCCAGGAAGGTCGTCCCCCGGCCGCCCGCTACGTCCGTCACCCACTCCCTGGCCAGCGGGTCGAGCCGCTCCTCGCGATAGGACTTGCCCGTGACCAGACAGCGGATCGGGGGCGAACCCGGCAGGTAGGCCGCCACCCCGCCGATCTCCACGACGGCCTCCGCGGCGCCGCCGTCCACCGACCGGTGGCCGGCCCGGCGCAGCGGCACCGGCTCGGTGCCGTCCAGCGGCCCGGACGCCGGCTCCGCACCCCGCAGCACCGACTCCAGCAGGTCCACACAGACGAGGTCGGCGAAGGCCGGCACGGCCACGTCGGCCAGCTCCTGCGCGGTCCGCACGACGTCCAGCGTCCGGCCGATCTGCTCGCCGGCCCGGTCGAGCAGGGCCACGCGCTGCCGGGCCCGGTACCGGTCGGTGATGTCGATGACCGTGTAGTAGACGCCCATCGGGTGGCCGTGGTCGTCCTCGAGCCGGCTGAACGACATCATGTGCGCGGTCTCCCGGTGCGGCGCGGAGCGGATCTTGCCCACGTGCTCGTAGCCGATCACCGGCTCGCCGGTCCTGAGGACGTGCAGCATCTGCGCCTCGATCCCCGTGAAGTCCAGACCGGGCTGGATCTCCGAGAGCCGCCGCCCCAGCCGGCTCTCGGCCGGTCCGCCGCCGAACTGACTCAGGGCGGCATTCGACCACACGCAGCGCAGCTCGTCGTCCACGATCGCCATGCCGACCGGCGAGCTCGTGACCACTTGCTCCAGCACCGTGCGGCTCATGTCCCAGCCGGGCGCCCCGGCCATGTCGGACAGCAGGACCAGCCAGCGTGCGAAACCGCCCGACTCGACGGCCGGGGTGATGCGGACCATGACCTTCACCGGCTGGCCGTCCCCGCGCCGGGCGGTCAGCAGGCCCATCCAGCCGCCGTCCTCGCGGCAGCGCTCGATGAGTTCCGGCACCCGAGCGGCGTCCCGGGGGGTCAGCAGCCCCCTGACGTCTCTGCCGACCACCTCGGAGGCGTGGTAGCGCAGCAGTTGCTGGGCCCCCCTGGTCCAGCTCGTCACCACGCCCTGTGCGTCCAGCAGGAAGGGCACGGCATCAGCCACGTCGAACCGCTGCCGAGCGACGCTCCGCTCCTCGTGCATTCCCACGGCCGACCTCTCCGTCGTCGAGAGTGGTCTACCACCACATGTCTCAATCTTCGCCCTTCCGGCTCACGGGAGCCCTGCCGACGGGAGCCGAAAGCGGAAGGCGGGAGTGGAAGGCGAAGGCGTAAGGCGAGCGGGGGACACGCGGGAAGACGCGGGAAGGCCCGGCCGGGGCGCGCGGGGCGCGCCCCGGCCCGGCCCGGGGGCCCGTGGTGAGGCCCCCAGCCGGAGCACCGTCTCCAGCGGTGCGAGCGCCGGCACCCGCGCCACGCCCGGGG